>MZGQ01000009.1 GCA_002085115.1 Desulfococcus sp. 4484_241 | reverse complement strand
ATCCAGAACGAACTGCGTGAATCCGGCTGCTCCCCGGATGAATATTTTTTTAAAGATCAACCCGGCTCCCGGCTACATGCAAAAACCTAACCGGACAATGCTGAGGGCATCCGGGTATTCTGTTCTTAATGGTCTGAGCAAAGATAAACCTGGAACAAAACGGCACAAGAGCCAAAAGCATACTCAATCCCTTTTAAAAGCAAGTTCTTATCCTTCTTTACAGGCTTTGTTGGATGATAAAAAATGGATATCGTTTTTTCAGCCAAATCTCTGTTCGATAATCGTTAGTCAATGAAAAACTCAAAGGGCGTCCCGCGTTCGGCAGGATGTTCTTTTGCTTTTGTGCCAACGGCTGGTTTCCAGCTGAACCTCTCCTGCTGGTTAGATGAAGTTTACATAGTTTATATCCCCCTTGCAGAGGCTGTGAATAATATCCGGAATGATTTTTTTATAGTAGCGACATTTTGAACTGCGGGCGTTCAGATGGCCGGCATGGTAGTAAGCGTCCGCCGCGCAGTGGGAGTCGCAGATCCATCGCCATTCACAGTCCGAACAGCCCTCAATATTCTTTACGTTGTGAGAAAGGAAAGTCCGGACAACAGGGTGAGTGTCGAGGTGCTGTTTCAGGTCCGTGATTTCATGGATGTTTCCTATGGAAAAACCGTTTTGGGAGATGAAGTCGTCACAGGGGAACATTCTGCCGTCACAGTCAAAGCCGAGGGTTTCTCTGGCGGCCCCGCAGGGGGACTGGGCGCACATGTAATCCCGCTCCCGGGTCGTTATATGTTTGACCAGGTTACAGACATTACGTTCCCGCGCGGTTTCCCGATCGATACGGTCTTCGTTATAGTTGTTCAGCAAGGAGATAAGGTCTTTTTTTACGCTTACCATTTCGTCCACCGGCACCGCCATGTCGTTGCTTTTGGTTGCGCCCCGGCCGCCGGGAAAGAAGTCGTTAAAGACAAAGCTGAACAGGCCGTGCCGGATAAAGAAATCCGCCATTTCACATTGTTTTTTGTAGTTCTGCCGAGAGATAACACTGATAAGGCCCGTGCGCACGTTTTCCGAGTACAGAGCTTCGATGCCCTTCAGGATGTCGATCAGAGCGTTGTCACCGTTGGCATAGACACGCAGTTTGTTCGTTTTATAATCAAAACCGTCAATGCTCAGGCCGATGGAAATGTCTTCCTGTTTAAAGAAAGCCGCCATTTCACGGTTGATCAGTGTCCCGTTGGACTGCACCCGGAACGTGATATTCTCTGAAATGTCTCTTGCCTGGGGGACAACCTTTTGAATGTCATGAAACCTGAGCAAGGGCTCGCCCCCGTGGAACAGAACGGTGATTTCTTTATCACCAAAGGCGTCCACCGCTGAACGGATTATTTTTAACAGGGTCTCATTGGGCATGTCTTTTTGACTTACTTTTTCAGAGTGGGCGTAACAATAGGCGCATTTCAGGTTGCATCGCCGCGTGTATTTAATAACCAGGTATCGCGGAGAAACATCCGGCTGAGCGCACCCTCTTTCAAACACGTCTTCGGGTATTGTGGATTTTCCGTTTATGTTCATGACGCCGCTGAAGAAAAGCTCGTCTAGATTGTCCGCCACGGTTGTGTCTTCTTTAAAGTCCTGCTTAATCCGTGACAGCGTTTGCCCGTTTTTCAGGTTTTCATAAAGCAGTAGTTTTTTGTTTTTTATGACCACCCAGGAGGCTGTTTCCGGCCGGACAAGAATGCTGTATTCGTTTTTCCTTACGCGTTTAACGGTTTTCATGTCCAGCTCAACGTCACCTTTAAGGTCCCACACAAAATGTCCGGGATTTTCTTTGGTGGCCGGGTTTGTCGTTATGGGCCGGACTTCTTCAACGCCAAAAGTGTCTATATATTCCGGGTAAAACCCGTGACATGTGTATTTATAGAGGCATGGCGTGCATTTTCTTGAAGAGAGCCGTTTTACCTGGGGACATTGAAGATTTTTTTCCGTAAAGTTCGGGTCAAAATAATATTCCTCTTTTGGCTTAAATATCAGAGGCGGAAACAGTTCTGCATACTTACGGTCCATCACGCAGAGGGGAACAAGGTTGACGGAAACAGCAAATCCGTTGTCACGGATCACATCAATGGTTTTTTCAATATGCGGTTTCATTGTGGAAAAGGAAGCAACCAGCAAGTCCCGGTTTTCCATTACTTTTTTATACATAAGTAAGGGGTTGAGGCTGAAATAAAACAGGTTTGGCCACTGTTTCATCAGGGTTTCCGCTATCGCCGGGTTGTCTTCGTATGTGGCGCCGCATAAAAGCAGTTTTGCTTCAAGGTCAAAAGGCGCGCCTTTTTCTTTCAGGGTGATTGCGTTGGCAAAACCGTCAATGGTTTTTTTGAAATTACCTTTGCGGCCGGTAAGCCGGTCATGCTTTTCAGGCGCAGCACTGAAAAACGGGACAAGGATCCGCATGGGGCCCAGCTCTGACAGGCGGCGGACAAAATTAATGTCATGGAGGCGGACGCCGTTTGTAAAAAGAATCGGATAGCCCGACATCTCCTGAATCACTTCGATGAAGCTGAAAAAATCCTTGTGAACAGTAGGCTCTCCGCCATTGATAATGATGTTGTCTCCCGGCCTGATATTAAGGTCTTTCAAAATCGATTTGAACTCGGGTACTTTTAACTCGGACGACGGCTTGGATCCCTTTCCGTAATAGTTCGCCGCGCAGAATACGCAGTTGTTGTTACACGCGTATGTGATATTAAAATAATATGTTTTTGCCATTTTCCCTCTCACTGGTGCGGGTGCTGTATATTGATGCCTTTCCGTGTTTTCTGGCCGGCCCTGAAGGCCTGAAACAAGACGGTTTAAACCGTGAGAACAAAAAGAGAAGGCAGAAGGCATTCCCCTGCCTTCTCCTGTTCGGTAATATAGTGTTATTTTTTCATCTTAGCGATTTCCTGGATGGAAACTCTGATCTGATCCAGAAAATCAACAGGATTGCTGACCATGGATGCCCTGTTTGTCAGCGCGTCATCATCATGCCAGCTTTTGCGCCAACTGTTTCCGCCGTTCTTCCAGATGTCTTCCTTCCATGTGGTGTCGGCAACCAAGCCGTCAAGCTTGGTTCCCACGGAAATCATTGCATCCAGGTCGCCTCTGCTCGCGTCAAGGGCGGACATAAACGTTTCTTTAAGCGCGGCAGTCCATGCTTTTACGATATCCTTTCGAACAGAAACGATATCGGAGTCCAGCTTCTTTTTCATGTCCTGGTCATCTTTGCTCATTATCTTCACCTCCTTTCAAATTAAAATGGTATCTATACACAAAGATTTTTTATCCCCCTCCTCGTTTATTTGAAAACAAGTATGAACAGCCAAAAGGCTTTTCATCTTGGATTTATGTAAATCGAAAAAAAACCGACCCGTATTCCCCTCTCAAAAACAGAACGGTCCGGCAGTGAAAACGTTTAACAGGTGTATAAAGTAAAAAAATAAGTACTTCGGTCAGTTTCAGGCTTAAGGGCCAAAGATTCCCTTAAATAAAAATATAACAAATAAATTAAAGCTGTTGTGGCAAGGCTGATGAATGCGAATAAATATATATTTTAGTTATTAAACACCCTTTGAGAAGCTTATGCAAGCGAAAAATTCATTTTTTTGTTAAAGCCCATCCAAGGCTATAACTACTTGCAGTTAAACAAAAAAGCGCATTTTGTAATGGTAATTTTCCCTTTATTGTAAAATAACGTTAAAGTCCACTGGAGAAACTTCCTGTCTGATCTCAAAAGGCGAGGGCTTCCGCGGTGGTTGAGATGATCACCAGCGACGATCATGAAGGACTGAAAGCGGCGTTGAAAGCCACATTCCACGGTGTGGCGTGGAACCACCGCCACTTCCATCTCCGGCAAAACGCCGCCGCTTACGTGCCCAAAGTAGCCATGCGCGCAAAGGTGACAGAGGATATTCGTACTATACTGACTGCGCCTTCCCGGGAGGAGGCTGAGCGGTTACTGGATCTGGCGGTAAAAAAGTACGCCAAGTCTGCATCACGGCTTTCTGCCTGGATGCAATCAGCACTCCCGGAGGGATTTACGGTGTTCGGACTCCCCGGACGATATCGCCAAAGATTACGTACAACCAACATGCCAGAGATTAATAAAGAAATCAAACGCAAAACACGCGTGGCGACGTTGTTCCCAAACGAGAAATCGCTCCTGAGGCTGGTCAGTGCGATACTTATGGAGATCAGCGAGGATTGGGAAACCGGCAAAGCCTGTTTGAAACTGGAGGAGAATTGATTAAATCCCATAATGAAATTTACAGAAAAAATGTTGCTTTATCCTCTTGGCCAGGAAATGCTGCCCTGGCAGGTGCAATACAAGAGCTGTTTTACATTGTTCCCTGTTTATGCAAATAGGGGAAAACTTTTTAAGGTACAGGAAAAAACCGGTCAATACGGATTGAAAAGATTTTGTGGTGGTCCCAGGGGGAATCGAACCCCCGTTACCGGCGTGAGAGGCCGGCGTCCTAACCGCTAGACGATAGGACCACGGTCGCCCATTGGCAAAGAAGTTTTATATAGGTATAGCAACCTCCCCTTTTTGTCAAACAGAAAATCGATTGTTTGGTAAAAAACGCGCCAGGTAGCTCTCGGTGCTGTTGTAATACCCTGCCAGACTCTGTCTTAGTCTGCCGTGTCGAACCCCCTGCACTGGATCGCTTCTGCGACGTGGCTTTCGAGGATGTCGGCGCATCCTTCAAGATCTGCGATCGTCCGGGCAACCTTGAGTATCCTGTTGCACGCCCTGGCTGAAAAACCAAGGCGGTCTATGGCGGTTTCAAGCAGGCTTGCCACGCCTGCGTCGTGCCTGCAGTATTTTTTTATGTGGCGGTTTGACATCTGGGCGTTGCAGTGGATTTTGGATCTTGCAAACCTCTTCTGCTGCACCTTTCTTGCCGCAACCACCCTGCGCTGTATGTCTGCGGATGTTTCTCCAGCACTCCCGCCTGCAAAATCCCTGTAGGATATCGCGGGCACCTCTACGTGGATGTCGATCCTGTCCCAGAGGGGGCCGGACACCCTGGAGCGGTACCTTCTTATCTGGGGTTCGGTGCACCGGCATTCATGGTGAGGATCCCCCAGGTAACCGCAGGGGCATGGATTCATGGCGGCAACCAGCATGAAGGATGCCGGATAGGTTATGGAAGCGGCAGCCCTTGAAATGGTGACCTGCTTGTCTTCCAGAGGCTGCCGCAGCATGTCGAGGATCGACTTTCTGAATTCCGGCAACTCGTCCAGAAAAAGGACGCCGTTATGGGCAAGGCTCACCTCTCCGGGTTTCGGGTTTGTGCCTCCCCCTATAAGCCCGGCGTCTGAAATTGTGTGATGGGGAGACCTGAAAGGCCTTTTAACTACAAGCGCCTGGCCGTCGGCAAGGCATCCAGCGACCGAAAAAATCTTCGTTGTCTCAAGAGATTCGTCAAGAAGCATATTGGGAAGTATGGTCGGTATCCTGCGCGCCAGCATGGTTTTGCCGGACCCTGGCGGGCCACTCATCACTATGTTGTGACCTCCTGCGGCTGCTATCTCTATGGCCCTCTTGGCATTTTCCTGCCCCACCACCTCGGAAAAATCCTCTTCATGCCGGCTTTTATACGCAAAGAGGCTGTCCACGTCGACCTGAACCGGTTCGATCGCTGACTCACCGCGCAGGAAACACGCCACTTCGGAAAGGTGGGAAACCGGGAATACCGAGACTCCAGATACAACAGCCGCTTCCATGCTGTTTTCCGATGGAACGATTACCCCCCTGTAGCCGGCCTCCCTGGCGGTGAGCGCCATAGGAAGAACACCAGGCACAGGCTTGACCTTTCCGCCAAGTGAAAGTTCGCCTGTAACAAGATACCCGGAAAGTGCATCAGGAGAAATCACGTCGTTGGCGGACAGTATTCCAAGGGCAATCGGAAGGTCAAACCCGGTCCCGGTTTTTTTTATGCCGGCAGGCGCCAGGTTGACCGTTATGTGATCGTCGGGAAAGTTGAAGCCGGAGTTTACTATCGCCGCCTTCACCCTTTCCCGGCTTTCCTTTACCGATGCTTCGGCAAGGCCCACGGTGCTGAAATATGGAAGCCCGTTTGAAATGTTAACCTCGACATCAACAATATATGCGTCTATTCCCGTAACGGCACTGCTAAATACTCTGGTCAGCATGTCGATACCATATCAGCAAGGTTGTTTTTGTATAATGGTTTATGGCAAGTTTGGCTGCTTGTCCTGGCGTTGTGCAAGTTCTGCGGCCCTGTGGCAGGCGACCTGGTGAACCGGGGCGCTGCTTGCCGTATCGGCAGGTTGCAGGGAGGGAGCGGTTTTTTCGCACATCTTCACTTTAAACGGGCACCTTGTATGGAACCGGCAGCCTTGCGGCGGATCCGACGGGGATGGAAGATCGCCTGAAAGCACCTGCCTGTGTGTTGCAGCTGTTGGATCCGGGATCGGGATTGCGGATATAAGGGCCTTTGTGTAAGGATGCAGGGGCGCCTTGTATATCGTATCGGCATCGGTGTATTCCACTATTTGCCCAAGGTACATCACGGCGATCCAGTCCGATACGTGCCGGACAACGGCAAGATCGTGGGCGATAAACAGGCATGTAAAACCTGATTCGCGCTGAAGGTCAAGCAGCAGGTTGAGTATCTGCGACTGTATCGATACATCCAGGGCCGATACAGGCTCGTCGCATATCAGCAGCTTTGGGCTCAGGGCAATAGCCCTGGCTATTCCGATACGCTGGCGCTGTCCCCCGCTGAATTCATGCGGGAATCGATCCATGGCCGAGCCGGGCAGTCCGACCCTGTCCAGCAGCCTGGACACTGCCCGTCTGCGCTGTTGCGCATTTCCGATTCTATGTATGATAAAAGGCTCCTCCAGGATGTGGCCCACCGTATGCCTCGGGTTCAGGGACTCGAAAGGATCCTGGAACACCATCTGAACCTCTTTGCGTATTTTTCTCAAACCTGCGCCGTGGATGGCGGCCATGTCTATACCGTCGTATGTTATGGTGCCGGATGTTGGTTTGTAGAGCCACGTTATGCATCTTCCGACCGTTGTCTTTCCGCAACCGGATTCTCCTACCAGGCCAAGGGTCTCACCGCGCCTGAGGGAAAACGACACTCCGTCCACGGCAAAAACAGTGCCTTTCCTTCGAAAGAACAGGCCGCCGCGAATGGGAAAATGTTTTTTAAGATCCTTTACTTCAAGTATGAAGGGGCTTTTTTGCATATCGCTCTCACATCCCTATCGCATGGCAGGCTGCGGTGTGGCCTGTCCCCACAACGGTTGGCTCGGGCGGTACACTCCTGCAGATATCCATGACACGGTCGCACCGGTTCTGGAACCTGCACCCCGGGGGAAGGTCTGACAGGGAGGGCACCACGCCCGGTATAACCGGAAGCCTGGTTTTCCGCCGGGTTCCGAGCCTGGGGATAGAAGCCAACAATCCCCTGGTGTAAGGATGGGCCGGGCTTGAAAACAGGGTTTTTACGTCTGCCGTCTCCACTATCCTGCCGGCATACATGACACAGACCCGGCTGCTTGTTTCGGCAATCACTCCAAGGTCGTGGGTTATCATGATAACCGACATGCCTGTTCCGGCCTGCATCCTTTTTATAAGTTCCAGTATCTGTGCCTGTACTGTCACATCCAGGGCAGTGGTTGGCTCATCCGCTATGAGCAGGTCAGGCCCGCATGAGAGAGCCATCGCGATCATGATCCGCTGGCGCATGCCGCCGGACAACTGGTGGGGATATTCCCCCATTCGCCTGCCAGGCTCGGGTATACCCACCATTTCCAGCATTTCCACTGCGATGCTCATGGCCTCCTTTTTGCCGATGTTTTTTTTATGCAGCAAAACGGCCTCAACGAGTTGCCGGCCGACAGTGTGAACCGGGTTTAAAGCGGTCATCGGTTCCTGGAAAATCATTGAGATCCGGCTGCCCCTGTAAGCACGCATCCTGTTTGGAGCAAGCTTTGCAAGATCAATATTGTCGAATATGATCCTGCCGCTTTCTATCCGGCCTGCGGGTTTGGGTAGCAGCCGCATGACAGAAAGGGCTGTTACACTTTTACCGCAACCTGATTCACCCACAATACCCAGGATCTCGCCGGGTTTAACATCCAGACATACCCCGTCTATGGCGCGTATCCTTTGGCCTTCATCGGTTGCAAACGAGACAACCAGGTCCCTTATGGCAAGCAACGGGGTGTTCCCGTCGGTGTTCCGGTTATCCGTCCCTGTCATTTACAGTAGTCCTTGCCCTGGCAGTAGAACTTGTCAACTATGGTTACAGGCTCAAAAGCGGTGCCGGCTTCCATGGCCTTTATCGTCTCATCGTGCGCCCCGGCATCAAACCAGAACAGGCCGCCCGTTGCGCTGTCAAACGGTTCGAACAGGTTGCCGGTATGCCTGGTTCCTTCCGGAGGACCCGGAAGCCTCCACCATCTCCAACAGGCCTGTCTCACGTATGGCACCATGAAGGTTGGCACGAAACATCCGATTTCATGTATCCGGGCCTGTATCTGCCTGGAGAGTTTTTTACGCTGCTGTTCATCCGTACTGTTACGGTATGCGTCTATCAGCCTGTCCATTGCAGGGTCATCCGTGTTGGTTATGTTGTTTGTCTGGGGCTTGTGGGCGTTGACCGAATGGAAATGCTCCCAGTACTGCGGTCTTAGCGATGTGCTCCATGCTACGAGCGCCGCCTGGTGCTTTTTCTCAAGGATCTTTTTATAGGCAGCCGAGGGATCCAGCTTTTCCAGGTTAAGCTCCAGCCCCGCCTTTTTTGCCTCCTCCTTCAGGACTACCAGCCATGGCGTGTTGCCTCCGTTACTGTAGGTTACAGTTACGGAGAACCTCCTGCCGTTTTTTTGCCATATACCGTCCGGCCCGCGTTTCCATCCAGCCTCCAGCATGTACTTTTCAACCTTGCCTATATCAAACCTCCTGGCCTTTATCGATTCGTTCGTATAGTCCCCGTACCCCACAAATCCCTGCTCCAGCCTGAAGTAGTCACCATGCAGCACGGTTTTAATCACCTTGTCCAGGTTCAGGGCATGAGCAAAAGCATAACGCACACGGACATCTCCGAAAGGTTCTTTGTCCTGGTTGAGCCAGAAACCGCTGGCTGACTGCTGTGTGTCGTTGAAAAACCATATCTTGTGTATATAACCTTTTTCAAACACCGGAACTTTTGTCTTGTTATGCCAAAAATCCGGCATTGTTAAGGGAAACACGTCGAGCGATCCCTTTTTAAAATATTCCCACGCCATGTTAAAATCCTTGACAACCACGTATCTGACCCTGTCCACGTTAAACCGGTTTTTAAAGTAGCGAAGATCTTTTGCCCACCAGTCCGCTTTCCGTGAAAATTCTACATATTTGCCTTTTTTGAAGCTTGTTATCCGGTATGGCCCGGTGTTGGGGGCGATTTTCCAGTTATACTCCTGGACAAAACCATCCTTCAGGTCACCGTAAAACTGGCTGGGTGTGGGGGCAAGCGACAGTTTCAGGGCAAGGTCGGGTTGCGGATGCCTGGCAACCACTGCAAGCGTGTAATCGTCGTACACGATAACCTTGTCAATCACGTTTGTATAGTAGTCGTTATACCATGGCGCTATTATGTATGGAGAACGCATGAACTTCAGCGTGTATGCAAAATCGTGGGCCGTCACCGGCAGGCCGTCAGACCAGCGGGCCTTCTTGTTGAGCTTGAAGTACATGGTTTTTTTATCATCGCCAAATGCCCAGTGAGTGGCGATTTCAGGAATGATGCGCTCGGTGTTCGGATGGATCGAAACCAGTGACAGCTGGTTTCCAAGTATGGCGCTCCTGAAGCTGCTGTTGGAGTCAGGCCCCACGACCCTGAACGTCAGCGGGAAACTGAGAAGCGCCAGCCTGAGAGTTCCGCCCTTGACAGCCTTGGGGGACGCAAACGTAGGGTCACTGTCGTTAGTAAGCCATTTGATGTTCTTGGGCAGACCTTCCTTTGAATAGGGCGCCCTGAACGGAGGATAGACCGGTCCGCTTTTGATCTGGCCGGCCTGAGTCCTGTCAGGGTGTTGCTGCTCGTCACTCTTGTCTGATGAGCACCCAAGAACAATGAGTACAGCTGCCAGGCATATGAGAAACTTTACGATCTGTCTTTCGTACCTCATTTACAGGCTCCTTGTATTGGAAGTGTTCCCCTTCCGGTTTCTGTTGTTTCATATACGCCGCCGCATGTTAACCCGTACAACCACGGTTTTCGGTTCACTATTATTCATATGTTGTATGCATTTTGGGGTCAAACGCCTCTCTGATCGCCTCCCCTATGAATGTAACGAGGGTAAGGGTCAGCACCAGTGCCACGACTACGGAACACACTATCCACCAGGCATCCATGTTGGTCCATCCCTGGTGCAGGAGTTCCCCCCAGCTTGGTGTTGGCGGCGGAAGGCCGAACCCCAGGTAATCGAGCGATGTGAGCGCTATTATGCCTTCTGCTATGGAAAACGGCACAAACGTTATGATTATGGACACAGTGTTTGGAATTATGTGTGAAAGAACTATTCTAAGATCAGAAGCGCCAAGAGCCCTTGCCGCCAGCACGTATTCCCGTTCCCTTTCCTTGTAGGTTACGGTTCTCATTATCCATGTGCGGGAGACCCATCCAAAGCACGCCATTATGACCAAAAGGATTACAAAACTTGGAACAAGCAGCGACGATATGATAATGATGACATACAGCACCGGTATGTTGGACCAGACCTCGATTATTCTCTGGAGCAGAAGATCGAACAGGCCGCCCCAGTAGCCCATGGCGCATCCGATGATTATACCTGTCACGTAGGTTATTGCAAGAAGGGCCAGTGAAAAGAGAATTGCGGTCCGGAAACCATATACCAGTCTGGCCAGTACGTCCCTGCCTGAAGTGTCGGTGCCCAGGTAGTGTTTCTGCGAAAAAGATGGGGGGGTCGGCGGGTATCGACCGGCTGAAAGATCATTTTCGTACGGACCGTAAGGTACGGGAGGCATGACAATCCAGTTGCCGTCCTGTTCGGCCCTGAACTTTTTGGCAAGCTGCCGGTAGTTGGTTTCGTATTCATAGTCAAGGCCGAAGACCGAGCCGGGAATCATGTTCCCGTATGTGGGAAAGTACAGCCTGCCATTGTAGCTCACAACGATAGCCCTGTTGTTGACAAGCAGCTCGGCAAACAGTGACAAAAAAACAAGCAGGGCAAAAACGACAAGTGACCAGTAGCCGCGGCGGATCGACCTGAACCGTTTGATCTTTTTTGCTGTAAGCGGGCTTATCCCTATCATCTGCAATACCTTTTCGCCGGCCACCATCAGTTGAAACGCACTCTTGGGTCTACAAGCGCAACGCATATGTCTGACAGAATATTTCCGACAAGAAACAGAAGTGATGATATTACCAGGATCCCGAGGACAACGGGGTAGTCACGCTCAAGAACCGATTCATAACCCAGCAGGCCCATACCGTTTATGTTGAAAACGGTTTCAATAAGAAATGAGCCTGAAACAAGTATCGATATGTTATTGCCGAAGCTGGTAGCTATGGGTATAAGGCTGTTTCGCAGGGCATGGCCGAACACAGCTCCCCTGAACGACAATCCTTTTGCCATGGCGGTCCTGACGTAATCGGAGGAAAGGTTATCCATCAGCGTGTTTTTCATAAGAAGCGTCATGACGGCAAACGATCCGGTTACATAGGAGACCAGAGGCAGCACGGTGTGCTTTGCCATATCAATAATCTTCCCGGCCAGAGACATCTGTTCAAAGCCATTGCTGGTGAGCCCGCCCAGGGGCAGCAGGCTCCAGTGGGAGGCGAAGAGCAGCAGCAGAAGGATTCCAAGCACCCAGCCCGGAATGGCATACCCGATAAAAACCAGAACGGAACTTATATTGTCGAATCCTGTCTTGTGGCGTATTGCCTTGGCCAATCCAAGGGGAATGCATACCCCGTATATGAGTATCATGGAAAGCAGGCCAAAATAGAGGGAAACGGGTATACGTTCCTTTATCATATCCCAGACAGGGTCGTAATACCGGGTGGATCTGCCGAGGTCTCCCCTCAAAACCTTGCCCAGCCACAGGAAGTAACTTGTAAGGATCGGTTTGTCAAAACCGTAGTAGCGTTTAAGATAGTTGATCTGCTCCTGTGAGAGGGGCTGGCTGCCACCCCTGCGGAAATCTCCTCCAACCTGCTGCATCTGGAATGACTCTGCTATGATGCGCTCCACAGGTCCGCCGGGAACAAGCCGGGTGATGGCAAAGGCAAGCACCGTTATGCCCAGAAAAGTCGGTATTATCAAAAGGAAGCGCCGCGCAAAGTATGCTCTCATCTTCCCGACCCACACATAGGTTTCACAGGATCCTCCATGCGGTAGTTGTAGCAGGCTCTTTGTTGTTACCAGCTTGTTATGTTTACCGCAATTCGGCAATGCGTACAAGTGCAGGACAATAAAAAAGGACAAAAGCAGATGCTTTTGTCCTTTTCAAAAATACCGGTTTTATGGTGGCTCAAGGCAGGTCCGGCCCCGACTGTTCCAGGCACGGGACGGATCTTGCACGTTTTGCAACGACTTAAAGTTTAACGCTTGGAGAACTGGTAACGCGCCCGTGCACCACGCTGGCCGTATTTCTTGCGCTCCTTTACTCTCGCGTCCCTTGTTATGAAACCGTTTGATTTAAGTTTTTTCCTCAGCTCCGGACTTATAGACGCAAGTGCCCTGCTTATGCCATGACGTACCGCGCCGGCCTGCCCGGTTATACCGCCCCCCCTGACTTTTACATCGACATCGTAAGAGTCCAGAGTCTCCGTTATTTTGAGCGGTTCCCGTATGATTATGCGCGCCGCGTTTACCCTGAAATATTCATCCGCTTCCCTGCCGTTTACGGTAATCTTTCCGCTTCCCGGTTTAAGCCATGTACGGGCTATAGCCGATTTCCGTTTCCCAGTTGCGTAAAGGATGTTGCCTTCCATATATTCCCCTTGTTGTTGCAATTATTTTATGTCGAGAATTTCCGGCTTCTGCGCCGTATGCGGGTGGTCCGGACCGGCATAAACCTTGAGTTTTTTCAACAATGACCTGCCAAGCCTGTTTTTCGGCAGCATTCCGCGTACCGCGTGAATAACAAGCTCTTCCGGTTTTTTTTCAAGCAGTTTTTTTGCCGTGATCGATTTTATGCCGCCCACGTAACCTGTATGATGGTAGTAGACCTTCTGATCCCACTTCCTGCCGGTCAGAACGATCTTGTCGGCGTTGATAACCACGATTGAATCCCCTGTATCCACATGGGGAGTGTACAGGGGATTTCGTTTTCCCCTGAGCCTGCTTGCTATTTCCGATGCCATCCGTCCAAGCACGGCGCCTTCCGCATCGACAAGGTACCACCTGTTTTTGTTGTCTGTTTTTTTCGCACTGTAGGTATATTTTTTCACTTCCGGCTCCCAAACTTCAGTTTTTAAAAACTTAACCGTGCTATTCTACGCATCTGTTTCAGCGTGTCAAGGGTAAAATCGGCTATTTTTTACAGGGGCATAATTATACGGAAAACGACCATATCACCTTCCGGCCTGTTTTCAGCGCCGTTCTCAAAATATGTTTTCAGGCTGAAGACCGTCCCCTTGTGTATATAATGGACAGCCGGGCCTATGGCGAAAATTTTTTCCTTTGTGCCCGGTATTGCGACCCCGTCCACCTCGTCGTCCTCCAGCTGGTGACCATAGTACCCGGCCACTCCGACCCTGAGCATGGGGCTTATGAAATCAACTGTTTTCATAACAGAATAATTGAAATGCCACAGCTTGCCGGGCTGAAGTTCATGGTCAAGCAGGTTTCCCGTAACAACTGGATTTACGTATTCATCATTTTTTGTGTTAAACGCCAGGTGCTGCCTCGTGCTGAAGGTCAGGCCGTGGGGCATCTGAAGCGTCATGGATACAAACGGTTCTATTGTCCAGTAGTTTGCGCTTGGGTTTATTGCATAATTTTTGTCATACGCTCCAACCGGTGAATAGACGTCAAGTTCCGCAAACCAGTGAAACACGAAGTCATCTGACAGGGGAACCGCCTTGCCGACAAAGGGGCCAACGCACAGGTCGCCTATGATACCGCCCCCTGAATCGAGCCCCAGGCCGGAGTTGACGTCATAGCCGTACAGGGGCAATAGCGCCTGGATTCCCCACCTGAGATCTCCGGGCAGGTTGTTTCCCGCAAGCCATATAAACTGGGGGCTGTAGACAACAAGATCCATCTCGTTGTTCAAAGGAAAATTGTCTCCGTTGCTGTCCTTGAATTCGTCCGTGCTGTATATGATCATGTAGTTGCTAAGATAAAGGCCGGGCGGAGGCAGCATGGCGTCGAGCAAGTTTGTGTGACCGTAATTCAAGTTCGGGTTCTGGTTGTAGGCGATTGCCGCAGACGAGCAAACCATGACGGCGGCCAGGATAAGAAACAGCGACCATACAGTTCTTGTTTTTTTCATTTTCCCCCCGTTTTTTGGATTTTTCAGTTAATATCGATTATGGCATACGTAATCCATCTTTTACGCAAGGTCAATTTTTTTTGGCAAAAATTTTATCCTGGCACATAGTGTATTTGTCTGTTTTGAAGGAAGTTTATCCATTTACCTTTTCGGCCATTTTAAACACACAAACACCGTTTTTTTTGCAAGGTTATGGATTGTCAGGCTGCGCCTTTTCGCCCTGTCTTAAGGCTTACCATGAGCACGGAAAGTGCGGCCGGGGTCATGCCCTCCACCCGTGACGCCTGTCCAAGGGAGATTGGGCGAACCGATGAGAGTTTTTCCTTCAGCTCGTTTGACAGGCCATAGACAGCCGTAAAATCAAAATCCTGAGGTATTTTAACAGATTCGATGTTTTTGAACTTTTCTATTTCCCGGCGCTGCTTTTCTATGTAGCCTTCGTACTTGATCTCAATTTCAACCTGCTGTTTCACTCTTTCCGGCAGCGGGGTTTCCGGGGGCGCCAATTTTTCTATGTCGGTGTAAAGAATGCCGGGCCGCTTGAGCAAACGGTCCAGCTGGGTGGGCTCGGACAAGTGCGGTGAACCGCGTCTTTCAAGCAGTTCGTTGGTTTTGTCATCCGGCCTGACGGTTGTTGTTCTCAGGCGCTGTGTTTCTTTTCTGATTTTAAGCTTGTATTCCCGGATCTGTTCCACCCTTTCCTTGTCAACCAGTCCCAGTTCGTATGCCTTTTCAACCAGACGGAAGTCGGCGTTGTCCTCACGAAGCATGAGCCTGTATTCTGCGCGGGAAGTGAAGATACGATAGGGTTCGCTTGTACCCCTGGTCACAAGGTCGTCCACCATAACGCCCATGTAGGCTTCCGACCGGTCAAGTATGAAGGGCGGTCTTTTTTGGATGCGGCATGCCGCGTTTATTCCTCTTCATAGCCGGACGTTCCGTTAATCTGGCCGGCCAGATACAGCCCTGACACCAGTTTTGTTTCAAGCGTTGGAAGCAGCTGGACAGGGTTGATATAGTCATATTCGATCGCGTATGCCGGCCGCATGATTTCGGCTTCTTCCAGGCCCTCAACCGACCTTACAAAGGCTGTTTGCACCTCAAGGGGCAGGCTGTTGCCAAGGCCGCTTGCATAGATCTCTTCCGATTCAACCCCTTCATACTCCAGGATCAGCTGGTGCCTGGACCGTTCAGGAAACCTGACCACCTTGTCCTCAAAGGATGGGCAGTATCGGGCAGGGGTTCCTTTTATGCGGCCGCTATACAGGGCCGAGTGCCTGAGATTATCCCTTACTATGGCAATGCTTCTTTCTCCCACATGGCCAAGATATGTCGGCATAAGGGGCAGGTCGCATGATTCCGTCGAGCAGGAAAAGGGCCTGAACCTTTTTTCAGGCCATTGCACCTCAAATTTTGTAAAGTCGATGCTGCCCTTTGCCAGCCGGGGCGGTGTCCCGGTTTTCATTCTGCCGGTTTGAAACCCAAGCCCTCGAAGATTATCTGCCAGTTCGAGTGAGGCAAACTCACCCGCACGGCCGGCATTGTAGGAGTATGTCCCTATATGGACCAGGCCGCCGAGAAATGTCCCGCTGGCTATTATGACGCAATCGGCCAGGTACGCGTATCCGGTCCGTTCCACCACCCCCATGACCGTTCGGTTTTCCACGATAAGGCGGGTTGCCATTGCTTCCTTCAAGTCTATGCGGGAATGGGATTCCACCGCCTGTTTCATAACCGTGTGGTAACGGTTCTTGTCGTTCTGGGTTCTTGTTGAGTGAACGGCAGGGCCCTTTTTGGTGTTCAAAACCTTACAGCTTATCGCCGTCCTGTCGGCAGCCTTTCCCATTTCTCCGCCAAGAGCGTCTATTTCCTTTACAAGGTGACTTTTGGCTGTGCCCCCGATCGATGGACTGCACGGCATTGCAGCAACCTTGTCAAGATCTATGGCAAGCACCAGAACCGTACATCCCATTCTGGCGGCGGCAAGGGCAGCTTCACAACCGGCATGTCCTGCGCCGATTACTATAATGTCATATTTTTTTTCACAATGTGCCATTAGGCACCATTGATGCAGGATTTTCATGCCCCAACCGGGACGGCACGATTTCCAGCGGCGGGTGCATCTATTGCAACAGTCTTGGCTCAGGAACGGGAGCATACCGTAGGGGACTGTCGGTCACCGAGCAGTTGCGCGCCGGCATCCAGGCGATGTCAAAGAGGTATAAAGCAAAAAAATTCATTGCCTATTTTCAGGCATACACCAATACATACGCGCCGGTCGAACGTTTGAAAAACATTTACGACGAAGCCCTCGCTGTTGATGATGTTGTGGGCATTTCGATCGGAACCCGGCCTGACTGCGTAAACAGCGAAATACTCGATCTGCTTGAATCATACACGGGCAGCTTCATGGTTTGGCTTGAGTACGGTGTCCAGAGTATGCTGGACAGGACGCTGGCAGCCATAAACCGGGGGCACGATGCTGCATGCACCGAAAGGGCCGTGGCAATGACCAGGGGCAGGGGTATAAACATGTGCGCCCATGTAATACTGGGCCTGCCCGGAGAGACCAGGGACGACATGCTTTACACTGCCAGACGCGTAGCAGAGATGGGATTTGATGGAATAAAGATACATCTTCTCTACGTGGTAAAGGGAACCCGTCTTTCGGAAATGTACTTCGCCGGCGATTATGAATGCCTTGGCCAGAAGGAATACGTGGACCTGGTGTGTGATGTTCTGGAACTGCTTCCGCCCGGTATGGTTATACAGCGCATTACCGGCGATCCCCATCGTGAGGAACTGGCAGCCCCGGCCTGGTCTCTTGACAAGGCCGGAACCATTCGAGCGATAAACGAAACTCTCAAACAGAGAGACTCGTTTCAGGGCATGCTGTACAACCCTGGCGACAACGCTATGGGTTCGATGCGGTGTGAGCCTTAGAATCGTGTCGACTTGAGAAGGCGGGTGGTTTTCCGGAAACGTAAGCACCAGAGATTGTCCGAAGGCGTTATCGGCTTTATGATACTCCTGTACCACGTGAGCCTGGGGACTGTTTTAAAGTGGAAAGTACACCATTGTGTATGAAGACAACATCCTGCTTGTGATGAGCACGGTGCTCCGGGTTTCCTTTATCAATATGACAGGACATAGCTGTTAGTCCTTGTGCTTGAACGAAAGCCTTACCCTTGCCCGGTAGGCAACAACCTTGCCGTCATCGAGTTTCAGGTCAAGCTGCCGGCCTCTGCTATCCTGAGATCCTGCAGTGTTTTTGCATCCTGATCAACAGCCGCTTTTGCTGCATCCTCACATTTGATGTTTATGGTGTTTCGGCCACTCGGTCACAGCCATACAGGCGCAGCCACAGCCTGCTTGAAACAGTGCGGGCTTTTGACAGCACAGGATGAGGACAACAGGTTTGAGGGGCCGCAGCCCGTGGTTTGTGATTCTGTATAACCTATATATGAATTAAATGGTTTAATGTCTGATATATGACCTGCAAGAGTATACAAGTCAAGAAATGTTTCCACGCCCAAAATCCGCAGACCGGTTTTGATAAAGTTTTCCTGGGGGCCACGGCAGGCAAAAAAATTCACCATGTGCCCCCCCGGATGCGGCCCCGGAAATACCCTGCACTGCTGCCCGGCTTTGGGTTGTCTCAACCCCTTCTCTTTTTTACTATACCGCTTGAAAGAAGCAAAACAGATATGTTATAAACTTTTATGTAATAACACCTTATTGTTGTGGAACACCAGAGATGCCCGCACCGTATTTTATTATATATAATCCTCTGACCTACAACCTGATGGACCTGATGCCCGCCGGTCGTATCACGCCGCTCGACGTGGTGTCTTACCTGACCGGTAAAAACGCAAAAGATATAAACCCTGAAAATGTTCTTGAGTTTGTCGATTTCCAGCTTGAAAAACAGAGGGTGACTATGATTGATACCCTGGCCATAGAGATGTACTCGGCGGTCTACATACAGAACCAGCTTGCCAGACTGGCCCGGGCTCACCTCATAGTGATGGTTGACGGCAAGCGGCGTATGTTTTCTGATGTTATAAAGGACAAAAAGCGGATGCCGAGGGCGGTTTTTATAACATCCATGAGCTCCAACTTCCCGACTGCAGCGGCGGCGACGCTTGTTTTCAACCATGCCAGGGTTCCGGTAGTGATAGGAGGCATTCATGTCTCAACATCTCCGGAAGATGTCGACATTTTCATACGGGCCTATGCACCCAGCCCGGAGATAATATCCGTGGTCAAGGGAGCCGGCGATTCTGTCACGATGTCCGAGATCCTGGACGACCTTGCCAACGGAAAGCTGAAACCTGAATACCTGGGGTACAAACTTATAGAAAACGGTGTCTGGGGCGACCTTCCAAACATAGAACATATAGAGCCGCTAAAAATAGGGCTTTTGAACAAGCTGCCGGTAATCCGTCATACACCGATCAAAAACTTTCGTATCAACCCTGTTGCACCGTACACGGGCTGCCCTTTTTCATGCAAGTTTTGCTCTATCTCGACACTGCCGAAAAAACAGAGGGCGCTGAGGTTCCGTGATCCGGACGACTTTATCGAAGAACTTAAAATAACCCAAAGGGGGCCGGTGGATTTTCAAAACCGGTACTTCTTCTTTACCCCGGACAACCTGCTTTTGGGGAAAAGGAACCTGCACGCGCTGCTTGACAAGATAATCTCAAGCGACCTGTGCATAAACTATGCGGTTCAAATATCGATTGACGTGGCCAATGACGAGGCCCTGCTTGCCAAGATCCGGAGATCGGGTGGAACCCACTTTTTCATAGGCCTTGAATCGCTGGACATCCGCAATCTTAAATACATAAACAAACACATAGTCGGAGATATCGAAAAACAGGGCGTATCGGTAAAGGAATACTACGCATCAAAGATCAAAACCATACACGCACACGGTATCTCGGTACATGGTTCATTCATACTCGGTCTTCCATACGACTATTTCAACTCGATTACAGACAATACAGGCATCGAAATAGCGAATTTCTGCAGAAAAAACCGAATCGGCGTTCAGCCAAGCACGATTGTAGACCTCCCCGGTTCGGTGTTCTTCAACGAAAGCCAGGAGAACAACCGGTTCCTTTACGGTAAGAAAGGAACCATGGACTACTTTGTGTCTCTGTGCATAACAGACCTTGCGGAAACCAACAGGACACCTCCCGACTCACTGTACAACAGTCCGCTTGTCATTGCAGCAATGGTATATGAAATAGCAAAAAGAGTCGGGTCCCCGGCAAGGGCTGTTATAAATTCCGCTTCGATCTTTGCAAGATCGCTGCTTCATCCCACCAAAAACGGGGAAGGGATACATGTGGTGCAGCGCTTTACAGATGCATTGTGTTCCGCCATATCGCAGATGGCCGTGAGCCTGTACAAGGAACAGGGTGAGGCCCTGGTAAGATCGTCCCACGGCGTAAGAGGAATAATGGAACGGCTTTACGACCAGGAAAAAAATCCAAGGGTGCGCGACATGTTCAGGTCTTATGTGTTACAATTTACAGAAAAAACAGAGGGGATAAATCATGGTAGACGTGAAGCTTTCCAAGGAACGAAATAAAGAGGGTGAAATCATCTCCGCCACTGTTTCCATAATGCGCAACGGCGCAATAGAGCGAAGAAGATTTGCAACCGAGGAGGAAGCAAAGGCGTTCATAAAAAAGCTGATGGCAAGCGAAGCAAAAAAAACACAGTAACACTGCTGCTTTTAGCTGTTCTTATGGACATGCAAAGATAAAGGCTAAAGCCCGGGCACGGAACGTACCGGGCCTTGCGCCGTTCCGGATATTGTGATTGTTTAAGAATAACTTCACGGCCGACGTTTGCGTCGGTCTTTCATTCGGATTTAAAAACTCCGGGCTTTTTCCCAAGCAGGTAAAATGAATATCAAATCAAAAGCGCTGGAAGTCAACCTGGCAAGCTACCATGTGGACGTATCAATAGATGAACGCTACATGGTCCTGCAGGAGGTTATGGCCTCCTATCGCGGCCTTTCTGAAAAGATGGATGCCTTCTTGAAAGAGCTGTCCCACCCTTACAGGAACTGGGGTTTCATCGTGAGTGAGGCCAGGACATTCGCCCTGGACTACTTTCACCAGCTTCGCAAACATGAAAAGGGCTGTGATGCCGCAAAGCTGTATGCAAAGATATTCGCCAGCGCGGTTAAGGCGGCGCAGCGTACTGAAGTAAAATCGGACGCAGCCGATAACCTGCTCCTGCTTACCAGAAAAATGGCCAGGGAAGGCGGCCCGCAACTTGCCGAAGCGATCAACGTAGCTTTCGATGAGATCGGCAACCTTGGAAATGAAGAATTTTCGTTTTTTGTCAAAAGCTACTACCAGCTCACCGATATCGCGGCAACGATTCTGGAAAAAGCCGATGTTTCAAACCTTGATATACCCGCCATCAACAGCCTGCTGCTCAGGTACCTGAACGGGGTCTACCGGTTCTGGCAGCAGGAAAAGGACTGCATGGCCTGGCTGGAAAAAGAGATCGGTCAGTTCCCGGACGATACCCCGGAGAAAAAACGTGTGACAGACCTTTTGTCCAGGGTCTCCCACAACGCCATAAGCACGCTTACCGCCAGGGTAAGACAGATTGCGGCTAAAACCACCGATCCGGTCAAGCTTTGCACCGAGCTTTCAAAGATGCCGGGGGACAGGTTTTTTATTTCGGCCTACAGGGAACTGCCCCGGGTGATGTTCGAGGCTGGTGATAATGAAAGGGAGGGATACAGCTGGAAACTGTCAGCCCTGTTTTTGATAATGAACACACCAGGGCTGTCTTCGCTCCACGAGGAATCGATAAGGGAAATAAATGCGACTCTCGGCCATCTTGTCTCAGGCAAGGACCTTAAAAAAAGCCGTGAATGGCTCAGGCGGACATTTCTGGTGCTGCAGGAACAGTCTGCCAGGTTCCCGGAAACCGCGTTAAACTGTATCCGCAACGTGGGTGAAAGCGTTTACCGGACCGATGATCCGGAGCTTATTGACTACTTCATAGACAGGGTCATAGCCATGGGCTTCAATGCCCCCATGGTGGAGGGGGTTGACAACGACTGGAAGATAAAAGCCAACAACGCCCACATACACAACATAAAAACATGGATTGCGCTTATACGCATGAACCCCCAGCGCTCGACCAGACTCCTGTCCGCACTTATAATTCATCTCTCGCTGAGCGGCGTATTCATAAGAGACACCGACCTGTTTCCGCGGGATATAACCGCCCTGTTAAACAGCGACATCGCGCCTGTATACAACCTTGTAAAACAGCTTACAAGGCAGCTGCCCGTGTTTTTCAACGAAATAGGGGCAGAAGGCAAACTGCGCGACGTCTCCACAGAACTGGATGAAACCTGCCACCGGAAGGACGTGCTGGTACATTTCTTGAGAAAGCAGGGCCATGTTGAGGGAAGTAACAGGCTCGTGCCTTTTATGGAAGCTGCAATTCATTTCTGGCTGACAAAGGACAGGGCAATACTGCGAGAGTACCTTCCGCCCCACATGTACGAGCAGGTGGAAAACGGGGGTGAATATGTAGATGAGATGCACATGCTGTTTCAGCATTTTTCAAAGGCCGGCATTCCCCTGCCCAAAGGGCTTCTTTCACTGGGTAAACGTGAAGTTGAATCCCTGTGTGAGCAGGTCCCGGGAATATCGGCAAGGGAAAAGAAAAGAGCCGTGCTTGCGATAGAGTTCTACAAGCTGCTCAACCAGAAGTACAGCATAAACGTGTCAGACATTGATGAATATATATCCGGCCTTGACACATCAAACTTTCCTGATTTAAAGGAACTCAGACGCGCCTTTTCCGAAACAAAACCGAGAAACAAGGCCGCAAGGCTGCTGTCCTACCTTGAGCAGCTCAAAACGCTCATACTCTCCGACAGGACGTTCGAGATACAGCAAAGCATCTACGAAAAACGCCACATAGCCGTAGACATTCCGTCTATGTACGGCAGCTACCGCGAAACCAAGTTTGACGCACTCGGCCTCACATTCCGGCTGGAGGCCCTGCTTAACATCCAGTTTGAAGAGATCGTGAATTCGATCGACCTTAATCTTGTGACGAGGACCACGTTTTTCGAGATATACAACTGCCTCAGGCTGTTTATCAGGGCGCTGGCCGTTGACGGGTTCTCGACCAAAGAGATAGAACTTCAGCTGGATCTGCTGTCCCAGGGCCTGAACACAATGGGATTTTCCTTTACCCAGTTTCTTGACATCTTCAAACGGTTCGCCACGGCTGTAAAAAACATAATCATGACCCATTTTCACAACAAGCATGAAAAGAACATCCTGGCAATAATGTCGGGCCTCCCGCCGGACCAGATCCTTCCAAAGTATCTTCCTGCCGAAGGCCTCAAAAGCGCGGGCATCGATCGTGACAAACTGGCCCACAGGGTTTCCGAGGTGTTCTTCAGGGAAAAGATAGCCCTCTCTCTTGGCCTGCCCCAGCTTGACCTGCTTCTGACCAGGATTCTTAACGCCCTTTTCAGCCAGGCCAACACACTGCCTGCTGAAAGACTGGAAAGGCTGCTTAACTATGACCCGGCCCGGACAATAGCAAACATAGATATCAACGAGACGAGAAAGTACGGCATCATACACCTGGGCAACAAGGGGTTTAACATAATCAAGCTGGCCGGTTACGGATACCCGGTCCCCCCTGGATTCATAATAACCACAGAAGCGTTCAAATGCCGCGAGATCATAGAAGCTTACGGCCCTGCCGAGGAGGTTTTCCGCAACCAGATAAAAATGCATCTAAAACAGCTGGAAAGGGTTACAGGGAGAATGTTCGGCAATCCACGCAACCCACTCCTTCTGGCGGTAAGAAGCGGGGCGGCGATCTCGCAGCCCGGGATGATGGATACCTCGTTAAACGTCGGCATAAACGAGGAGATAGCCGGAGGGCTCGCCCGCATCACCCGTAACGAATGGTTCGCCTGGGACAGTTACCGCAGGTTCCTCCAGGGCTATGGAATGGCCTTTGGCCTGAAACGGGACGACTTTGACGCGATAATAGGCAACCACAAGGCAAGGCTGGGCATCCCGCTCAAAAAGGACTTTTCAGGCAGCCAGATGCGCGGCGTTGCGCTGGACTACAAAAAGCTCATAGAAGACTCCCGTATAATGATCCAGGATGACCCGTTTGAGCAGCTGTATGTGACTGTTAAAAACGTTTTTGGCTCATGGTATTCACCAAAGGCGGAGCATTACCGGAAAATCGTCGGCATATCGGATGACTGGGGCACTGCGGTCACCATACAATCGATGGTTTTCGGCAATATATCACTCCAGTCCGGCAGCGGGGTGTTTTTTACCCACAGTCCCCGCCTCTCCGGCGATAAACCGAGGCTTTGGGGCGATTTTACCATAGGGAACCAGGGCGAGGATGTAGTTGCCGGCCTGGTCAACACCCTGCCGATATCGGTAATGCAAAAAGAGGTGGAACAGAGAAGAACCGATATAACCCTTGAAACACACTTTCCCGACATATACAAAGCCCTTAAAAAATGGGTTGATGAGCTTATATACGATTACGGGTGGAACCCGCAAGAGATGGAATTCACCTTTGAAAGTCCTTCGGAAAAGGATCTTTACTTTCTGCAGACCAGGGACATGGCCATCCGGGAGACCAAGCAGGTGTTCAGGTTTGATCCGGAGGACATGCTCAACGGCGACAGGTTCCTGGGCCAGGGAATAGGCGTCAGCGGCGGCGCGATGAGCGGACGGATTGTCTTTACACTTGAAGAGATAGACAAGTGGGCAAGAGTGGAGCCGGACACCAACCTGATCCTGGTCAGGGGCGACACGGTCCCGGACGATATCCGCGAGATATCCGCCACGGACGGGCTGCTCACCGCGCGCGGAGGGCTTTCCTCCCACGCGGCCGTACTTGCCCACAGCCTGGGAAAAACATGCGTTGTAGGTTGCGGCAGCCTTGTGTGCGACGAGACAAAGAAAACATGCCGTTTTAACAATGTTGTTTTAAAATCCGGAGATTATATAAGCATTGACGGATCGGAAGGCTCTGTTTACCATGGTAAACTGAAAGTGCAGAAGATTGATGCATATGTATAATTTATATCACTAAAACAAGGAGAGTGATCATAAGATGAGCGGTAAAACTCCTGTGAAACTGGGAATAAACGGATTGGGCAGGATCGGCAAACTTACCCTTTGGCACCATCTCGGCCGTAAATACTTTGACGAACTGGTTGTAAACATAGGACGAAACGTTGGTACGTCTCTTGCCGATATTGCCCACTATGTGGAAAGGGATTCAACCTACGGCTATCTCCACAACTACCTCAACGGGTGCAATGCCAAACCGGTTATAGAGGAGATAAACGAGGAGACCGGAACGATGACCATAAACGGTGTCAGGGTCCTTTTCCTGAGAAAAGAAAGAAACCCGGCCAAAATAGGTTGGGGAAACCTTGACGTGAGGCTGGTTGTTGATACAACCGGCGTATTTCTCGACCCGACCGCAGAGGCGGATCATCCCAAAGGTGCGCTTCGCGGCCATATAGCGTCAGGAGCTGAAAAAGTGGTTTTATCGGCACCGTTCAAAATCAAGGACAAAAACGCCAAGATGCCGGCAGATGCTGTGACAACGGTAATGGGTATAAACGAGCATGACTACGACCCGAAAAAACACTGCCTGATATCAAATGCATCCTGTACCACGACCTGCCTTGCCCACATGATGAAGCCACTGCTTGACCACTTCGGGCACAGGAAAATACTTGCAGCATCGATGGCGACTGTTCACGCAATGACCTCAAGCCAGGAAGTGCTTGATCGCCTGCCAAAGGAGGGCAAGAGCGACCTGCGGAAAAACAGGAGCGTGTTCAACAACATCATCCTGACCACAACCGGCGCGGCAAAAGCACTGAGGCTGGTCATTCCTGAGATGCGCCACATAGGCTTCATGGCAGAATCGGTCAGGGTCCCGGTTTCAAGCGGGTCTCTGATAATCCTGGTGCTAAACCTCCAGGAGGAGCTGTCAGGAGGCCCCATAGGCCGGGAAGAGATCAACTCCATATACAGGCAGGCAGCGGAATCCAGCACCGAGGGATACCTGCTCTATACCGAAAAGCAGAACGTCTCCTCCGATATAATAGGCGCTCCAAGGGCCGCAGCGGTCATCGAGGGGCGTGAAACCCACACGCGCACCTCTGAATTGACAATAGACCTGACCAACGTCCCCGGCCTTGATTGCAACCTGACCTCCACAATACAGGATGCAACCATACGGGTCCCTGTGACACAGGCCGTGATCTTCGGGTGGTATGACAACGAAATGGCAAGTTACGTCAATATGCTCGGCGACCGTTGCGTATCAATAGCGGAAACCCTTACCTGAAACGCGTGTGGTAAATCTGAAATTCAATGTGATAGTACGGGCAAAAGGAGCTTGCACCGGGTATGACAGTAAAAAAAATACTGTTTATCGACGACGACAGGGCACAAAGAGAGGTGCTGCAGAGGTTCATCACAGAACTTGGATATGAGGTCAAGGTGGCCGAATCGTCAAGAGAAGCTCTTGACATCCTGGCAAAGGAACAGTTTCCCCTCGTTATAACCGACCTTAGCCTGCCTGACATGGATGGCCTTGACCTGTGCCGCCATATCAAGGGGAAAAACAGTAAAACCATAGTCTACGCCCTGTCAGGATATATAGCCTACTTTGGCGAGGACAAGCTCAACGACTGCGGGTTTGACGGTTACCTTGTCAAGCCTGTAAACTACAAGGTGCTTCATCAAGCGATCGAGGGCGCTTTTGAAAAAATAGCAAACTTTGCAAAAAATGAGTGAGTGTTTGACAATAGATAAGTATCTCCCCGGAATTTGCAGGAAAATTAAGTGGCTCAATTCTCACGCCCGGAGAATGGCTCAGTTTTAAACGACCGTTGATATTTTTTTGGAGCTTCATGATTCCTCTGTCCATGGTGTAAGAGTCTTCTCAATGTCGCAGACGACTACTGAAAAAATTCCTTTGATATGGTTTAATTAAAACAGATACCATGTTAGCCCAAATTTAACAGGCGGTTTTTAAAAAGCTATAAAATTGTACGCTATGTTTTTCTCAAGTGGCACTACAAAGTGCACGTTCTCTGATGTGAAGCTTTCAAACAAGCATTTTTTTTCATACCGCCGGGTTGCATGGGACAACCAAGTGCCTGGTAAATTTTTTTCAATCCTGGATAGGGTTTCCTTCCTGCCCCTCCTATTGCCTTCCCGCCTGGATCGCAACAGGCGATAGGCATAATACGCTTCGGAGGTATTTTTCCTTGACACCCCCTTTAGTGGGTGACCCTTCACCCACCCATCCGATTTAAACTCTTGACAAGTCCAAACACCCGATTTAAACTTGTGTTGCAAATGATCGTTTAATCTTGGAGGAACAGAAGAACAATGGAGCAACATCCCAACCGGGAGGATGACACAAAAACCAGGCTGCTTATGGCTGCAGGTGAGGTGTTTGCCGAGCGGGGGTACCGATCAGCCACGGTCAGGGAGATATGCCGCCGTGCAGACGCGAACATTGGAGCTATAAATTACCATTTTCGCGACAAAAAGGGGCTTTACAGGAAGGTCCTGGAATACTCCCTGCGCCTGGCTATAAAAAAATACCCTCCCGACATGAACCTTAAAAAGGGAACAGGCCCTGAGGAAAAGTTAAGGGCCTTTATCCGCTCCTTTCTGCTAAGAATGATGGCTGACGGTCTGCCCGCATGGCACGGCAAACTCATGGCGCAGGAGATCGCAAACCCCACAAGCCTTATAAAACAGGTCATAAAACGCTCTATACGCCCTCTTAACGACTACCTTGAAAAAACGGTATGTGAGCTGATGGAAAAAGAGGGTATCCATAAAAAACCCGGGGACTATGAGCCCTTTGTGTGCGCCATGAGCATAATCGGCCAGTGCATCCATTACTTCAAGGGCAGGCCCATGATCCAGGCGCTTTGCCCGGAAGGATTTGATGATTCGGATATCGATATGTTGACCGACCACATAACAAACTTTTCAATAGGCGGCATACGGGCTGTCACCGGCAAAAAACGCAGCCCCAAAATTTCATGAAACACCGATACTTTTCACACATGACCGCAATGGCAATGCAATTCCAATAATATTATATGGAGAACGCTGATGAAACCGAAAAGAACAGGCAACCCTCTTGCACGGCTCTGTCTGCCTGCAGCTCTTTTGTGTGTTGTTCTGCTTGCAGGCTGTAAAAACGGAAAACCGCAGCATCCCCAAATGCGCATTCCCGAGGTCGGGGTTGTAACCGTTAAGCAGGAACCGGTAAGGCTAACTACCGAGCTTCCGGGCCGCACGTCCCCGTTTCGTATCGCCGAGATACGGCCGCAGGTCAGCGGCCTTGTACAAAAACGGCTGTTCGTGGAAGGCTCGGACATAAGAATCGGGCAGATTCTATACCAGATAGATCCGGCGCCTTTCCAGGCAGCGCTTGACAATGCAAAGGCCGCCCTGGCCAGGGCCGAGGCCAATCTTCCCGCTATCCGGGCAAGAGCCGGGCGATTCAGAAAACTACTGGACATAAAGGCCGTCAGCCAGCAGAACTATGATGACGCGGTTGCAGCCTTAAAACAGGCGCAGGCAGAAATAGAGTACTGGAAGGCACAGGTAAGATCGGCAGCCATAAATCTTGATTACACTAAGATTACCGCGCCGATACCCGGACGCATAGGCAGGTCCAGTGTTACCGAAGGCGCTATTGTCACAGCATACCAGCCTGTCCCTCTTGCAACTATCCAGCAGTTAGATCCCATTTACGTTGACGTTCCCCAATCCACTGTTGAACTGCAACGGTTAAAACGCAGGCTGGCAGAAGGCCGTATCAAAAAGGACAAAAAGAATGCCAACAAGGTAGGGATCGTTCTTGAAGACGGCTCGGCCTACCCTTCGAAGGGAACCTTGCAGTTTCGCGACATATCTGTGGACCCGACTACCGGTTCCGTTATCCTTAGAATAGTTGTCCCAAATCCGAATGGTGTTCTGCTGCCGGGGATGTTCGTCCGCGCGGTGTTAGAGGAAGGGATCAAGGAAAACGCGATCCTCGTGCCTCAGCAGTCTGTGATGCGTGACCCAAAGGGAAACCCTTTTGTAATGGTCGTAGGTGCCGACGGGAAAGCGGCCGTCCGGCCGCTTGTGCTTGACAGGGCAATCGGTGACAAATGGCTGGTCGCATCAGGCCTTGCCCCCGGAGACCGGGTAATTGCCGAGGGATTGCTCATGCTCCGTCCGGGTACACCGGTAAAGGCAACCCCTTTTGCTCCAACGCATGCCGGACATGGTCCCGGCCCTGGCGCTTCGCCCGAAAAACAGAGTAAAGGAGGGGCCTAATGTTATCGAAATTCTTTCTTGACCGCCCGGTTTTCGCATGGGTCATCGCCATTGCCATGATGGCGGCTGGCGGGCTGGCCATCTATGAGCTCCCGGTCTCCCAGTACCCGCCCCTGGCGCCGCCCTCCATTTCCATTGATTCTTTTTACCCCGGCGCTTCTGCCGAAACAGTGGAAAATACCGTCACCCAGATCATCGAACAGAAGATGACCGGTTTCGACAAGCTGATCTACCTCTCAGGCACAAGCTCCTCATCCGGCGCATCCCGCATCGAGCTGACATTTGCCCCCGGAACCGATCCCGACCTCGCCTGGGCCAAGGTGCAGAACAAGCTCCAGCTCGCCATGGCCAGCCTGCCCGACGTGGTGCAGAGGCAGGGTGTCAAGGTCAGCAAGTCAACGCGGAACTACCTGATTATCATCGGACTGATTTCCGAAGACGGCAGCATGGACGGCAACGATCTCCGGGACTACGCCCAGTCCAACCTGGAAAAGGTATTGGCGCGGATACCCGGCGTCGGCGAAGTGGAGACCTTCGGTACGCAGTATGCCATGCGAATCTGGGTCAACCCTGACAAACTCATCAGCTACAACCTGACCATGGAAGACGTCATCAAGGCACTACGGGCCTACAATGTGGAGGTTTCCGCGGGCCAGTTCGGCGGTGCTCCGGCCGTAAAAGGCCAGCGCATGAACGCTGTCATCGTCGTTCAGCACCTGCTCCAGACCCCGGATGAGTTTGCGGCCATTCCCATCCGCACCAACCCGGACGGTTCCATCGTACGAGTCCGGGATATCGGGCGGACGGAGCTGGGAACCGAATTCTACGATGTAGATGACGAGTACAACGGCAAACCGGCTGCCGCGATGGCGATCCGGCAGGTCCCCGGCGCCAATGCACTGGATACCGCTGATGCCATCAAAACCAGACTTAAAGAAATGAGCCGGTACTTTCCTCCCGGAATGAAGGTCATTTATCCCTACGACACCACCCCTTTCACCCGTGTGGCCATCAATGAAGTGGTCAAGGCCATGTTTGAGGCAATCATCCTGGTTTTCCTGATCATGTATCTGTTCCTGGGGAACATACGAGCCACTCTGGTTCCCACCATCGCCGTTCCGGTCGTGCTTCTCGGCACGTTTGCCGTTCTTGGCCTGTTCGGATTCTCCATCAACATGCTGACCATGTTTGCCATGGTGCTGGCAATCGGGCTTCTCGTGGATGACGCCATCGTGGTGGTGGAGAACGTGGAGCGCATCATGGCAGAAGAGGGGCTTCCGCCCAAAGAGGCTGCAGCCAAGTCCATGGACCAGATCACCAGCGCCCTGGTCGGAATCGGGCTGGTTCTTGCGGCGGTTTTCGGGCCCATGGCGTTTTTTCCGGGCTCCACCGGAGCCATTTACCGGCAGTTTTCCGTGACCATCGCCGCTTCCATGCTGCTGTCGGTAGTGGTTGCGCTGGTATTGACACCCGTTCTCTGCGTAACATTTCTTAAACCGGTGGCTGCTGGACATGAATCGTCCGAAAGAGCGATCTGGTTTCTGCGCCCGTTCTTCCGGTGGTTCAACAGATTCTTCTACGGAGGAAGAGACCTCTACCTTAAGCTGGTCGGACGGGTGCTCGCAAAGAAACTGCGCTACACATTTATCTACCTGCTCATCGTGGTGGCGACCGGATTCCTCTTCCTTCGGATGCCCACCGGATACCTGCCGGACGAAGACCAGGGAATGCTCCTGGTCCAGGCCATACTTCCTTCGGGCTCCACCCTGGAACAAACCAAAGAGATCATGGATAAGGTCAGGGACTACTTCCTGACTGACGAAAAAGAGGCGGTTAAGTCCTTCATGCCGGTTGTTGGATACAGCTTCGGCGGCAGGGGCCAGAACGTGGGCCTGGGATTCGTCAGGCTCAGGGACTGGAAATTTCGCAAACGGCCCGACCTGAAAGTTAAAGCGGTGGCCGAGAGAGCGATGCGGCGGTTTTCTAAAATACGGGGCGCCATGGTGTTCGCCTTCCCGCCGCCTGCGGTGATCGAGCTGGGCAATGCCACGGGTTTTGATTTTGAGCTGCTGGACAGAGGCGGTCTGGGCCATAAAAAACTGATGGCAGCCCGGAACCAGCTCCTTGGCATGGCGGCACAGGACCCGCGACTGACCCGGGTCCGGCCCAACGGCATGGAAGACGTTCCCGAATACTACCTTGACGTGGACTGGGAAAAAGCCGGCGCACTCGGAATACCAATCACTTCCATCCACAACAACATCGCTGCGGCCTTCGGCAGTGCCTATGTCAACGACTTCGTCCAGGGCGGACGTGTCAAGCGGGTCTATGCGCAGCTGGATGCGCCATACCGCATGCTTCCGAAAGACCTGGACAAGCTGTACGTCCGCAATTCCAAAGGGAAGATGGTTCCCCTTTCTTCGTTTGCCTCCGGGCACTGGGCATTCGGATCTCCGCAACTGGAGCGGTATAACGGTTTCCCGTCAATCAACATCTGGGGTGAACCGGCGCCGGGGCACAGTTCCGGCGAGGCGATGGCGGCAATGGAAGAGCTGACATCAAAGCTGCCCCAGGGCATTGGATTCGACTGGACCGGGCTTTCCTACCAGGAACGGATGGCCAGCTCCCAGGCGGGATTACTGTATGCCTTTTCCGTTTTCGTAATCTTCCTGGTGCTGGCTGCCCTGTATGAAAGCTGGCCCATTCCCATCGCGATCCTCATGTGTCTTCCCCTTGGGGTCATCGGAGGCGTGCTCGGCTCAAGTATGCGGGGGTTGCCAAATGACGTCTATTTCCAGATCGGGATCCTGACGGTCCTGGGCCTGACCACCAAAAACGCCATCCTGATCGTCCAGTTCGCCAAGACCAGGGTCGAGGAAGGGGCAGGGCTCATCGAGGCAACGCTGGAGGGGGCAAAACTCAGGCTGCGCCCCATCGTTATGACCTCACTGGCGTTCGGCTTCGGCGTACTTCCCCTCGCCATTGCAGACGGTGCCGGCTCCGGGGCGGAAAATGCTATCGGGACCGGGGTGCTGGGCGGTATGATTACCTCCACATTCCTCGTGGCATTGTTCGCACCGCTCTTTTATGTAATGATCTACAGGGCATTGGGAAAACGAAAAAATGCGTAACAATGAAAATCCACCAAAGGATAAATGATATGAACAGACGATTTGTATCTGTAATGGTCGGAATAGTCTTTTTCCTGAATGGTTGCACCCTGGCCCCGGAATACACAAAGCCCAAGGCGCCCATTCCGGCTCAGTGGCCGCAGGGCGAGGCATACAAAACAACAAAGGCCACACAGGGTACCCCGACCGCTCCGCAACTTGGATGGAAGGAGTTTTTCACCGACCCGAAACTTCAGGCAGTCATAAAAACGGCTCTCGACAACAACAGGGATCTAAAGCTTGCGGCCTTGAATGTTGAACGCGCGCGTGCCATGTATGGGATACGGCGGGCCGAGCTGTTTCCCTCGATAAGCGGCAACGCAAGCTGGAATAAACAGAAAATTCCTCCCAAAGTGATGGGGTTTCCCCAAAAACTTACGCTGGAACGTTACGATGTCAGCCTTGGAATCAGCTCATGGGAGATCGATTTTTTCGGACGGATACGGAATCTTAAAAAACAGGCACTGGAGGAATACCTGGCAACCGACGAGGCCAGGCGCGCCGCGCAGGTATCCCTGATATCCGGAGTCGCAAGGGCGTACCTGGCGCTTGGAGCAGACAGAGAAAATCTGAAACTTGCCCGCTCTACGCTGACAACACGCCAGGCCGCCTATGATTTGATAAAACAGCAGTACGATGTAGGAATCGCGACCGGGATGGAGCTCCGGCAGGCACAGGTTCGGTTGGATGCGGCCCGTGGTGACGTGGCCCGCTACACTCAGGTAGTGGCCCTGGACAAAAACGCTCTTTGTCTTCTTGTCGGAGCCACGGTTACAGAAGAACTGCTCCCCCAAAACCTTTCCGACATCACTCCGCCCGAAAAAATTTTTGCCGGAATCTCTTCTGAAATCCTCTTGAACCGCCCGGATATAATTTCCGCCGAACACAGGCTCAAAGGAGCGTATGCCTATATCGGCGCCGCCCGTGCCGCCTTTTTCCCGAGCATATCCCTTACCACATCTGTAGGGACAGCAAGCGACGAGCTCTCCGGCCTGTTTGACTCCGGGAACGGCACGTGGAGTTTTACGCCACAGATCAAGATACCGGTTTTCGATCCCCGCACCTGGGCCGCGTACAGAGTCAGCAAGGCTGAGCAAAAAATTGCCCTGGCCCAATACGAAAAAACCATTCAGGCGGCCTTCAGGGAGGTGGCCGACGCCCTTGCTACGCAGGGAACGGTGGAACAGCAGTTGACCGCACAGCAATCTTTGACGAATGCTGTTGCTGATACTTACGATCTTTCATATAAACGGTACAAAGAGGGAATCGACAGCTATATCAATGTACTGGATGCCCAGCAGTCCTTGTACGCTGCCAGGCAGGGTCTTGTTTCGCTGCGGCTTGCCGAACTTGCAAACAAAATAAAACTTTACGCCGCGCTGGGCGGGGGCCGGGATCGAGACGAAACAGCGCAGGACAAATCGGAAAAACAGAAAGACTAAAAAAAATGCGCCCTTCTGCTGTCCCTGCAATTGCTGCGGTGGTTTCTGCTATCTTGATAATGCTGTTTGAAGCGGCTTTGCCTGCTGTTTCAACGGCAGGCACGGGCGGCAGGTCGGTTGAATCCGCCACCTGGCGCTTTGAATTTGACAACGACCTGTTCTTTCACAAGGACAACAAGCTCACCAATGTTTGGTCCCTCCACAGGTACTCAGACATTGCGCAAAACCGGGACGATATAAAGTACACCCCCAGCGCCCTGAAGGGTATCCTGAAAAAGCTCCCCGGATTTACAAATGAAGGGCTTGTATTTCGGTCAGGGCTCGGTATAGGCCAAATAATGCAGACGCCATCCGATTCCACCCGTACAGACCTTATCATAAACGATGTGCCCTATGCCGGGGCGATAACCGCTCATGGTACATGGTTCGCCTTCAACAACAAGGAGTTTTACGGGCTTGAATTCATCTGCGGCCTGATGGGCCCCCTTTCCATGGCCGAGCAGACACAAAAAACCGCTCACAAAATTTTCGACAGTGTTGACCCAAAGGGGTGGGACAATCAGCTGAAAACAGAACCCCTGCTTAACATAAACTACATGGTTAAACGCAAAATCCTGAGTCTTGGCTCGCCCGGCGGATTCTCGATGGATACCGCCATAGGCGGCAACATGGGCATAGGCAACCTGTTTACCCAGGCGTCGGTATCTGTCGATATACGAATCGGCCACAACATGACCAGGGGGTTCTTTTACGTTCCCGACCCGGCCGGAGTCTTCATGAACTACCTGGCATCGCTGAAACCGCAAAATCCGGCATACGGATCTCTATATGCCGGCCTTTCTATACGGGGAACCGCCTTTGTCAGGAACGAGCTTCTTGACGGCAACCTCTTTCGGAACAGCCACAGTGTTGACAAAAAGCCCTTCGTGGGATCAATCGTATGGGGGCTTTATTATGAGGGTAAAAGATTGGGCGTCACCCTGGCCGCCATTGTATGCACCGACGATGTTGACACCTCAAAGGCCACAGCTGCGGAAGGTGATGAACGGCTGGGCATAATATCCCTGGAATGGCGGTTTTAATCCAACCCTCTGTGGCAACAAGGCCGAACCGCAAGCTTTTGGTAGCGGCTGACCCCTCCCGCCTGCCTGTGGCGTTTCGCCTTTTACCTGCAAGGCAGAACATTTGATGAATTTCAGGATAAATTAACCATTGTCCCCTGGCTTTAACCTTGCGGCATGGTCTGCCGCACTTTGCAACAGGTCCTCCGGAATGTTTACTGCAACTACACGGCCTTTTGCGCAGATCTCGCCGTTTGCAATGACAGTGCTGTCCACAACCACCTTCCTGCCCTTGATCTCGGACACCCTGCCCCTTATCTCAAGAGGCCCCATGGGGGTAGGACGCAGGTAATCAACATGAAGTGATGCGGTCACAAAACGGAACACAGGCAGGCTCCCCATCTCCCTGCCCTCTGCCCTGTAGGCGGCAGCAGACGCAGTGCCGGTGCTGTGGCAGTCTATCAGCGACGCTATAAGCCCGCCATACACTATGCCGGGAACGGCCATGTGGTACGGCCTTGGTTCAAAATAGCACACCGATTCATCGCCGTCCCAGAAACTCTTTATCTTTAACCCCTGCTCATTCTTCCTGCCACATCCATAGCACCAGCTAAGATCGTCCGGATAATAATCCTGAAATCCCTTTTCCATAACGCTCCTTCCAACAATATCAGGCAAAAAAACATCGGGGCCGCCCCTTTCAGGGAACGGCCCCGACGATCCAAATTCAAACAGTAAAAACGTCTTAAACCTCAAGCCACGAATCGGAATAAAGAGTATGACCGAGAATAACCTTTGCGGTTTTCACGTAATCTGTCAGCTCCTTTGTCGATACTTCCGGTTCCTCGCCATCCATTACAGCGTAAATCACCTCTTCAATATCGGGACGGTTCCCCTTGGCAATATCGGTAAGCTGCTCGTCAAGAGGATCTGAAATAACAGAGTACATGCCGTAGCGTTTAAGCATCACCATGTAGGTCTGGTTCAAAATAGGCCGCAGGTGTGACGGTGCCCCATTTGAAACATTGGAAAGGCCGCAGGTGCTCCTTGCGCCCGGCGCCATGTCTCCGAGCATCATCTGGAAGTTCAGCAGGCTCATGACCTGATCCTGCTGCACGTTCACCGGGGTTACAACACCATCGAACCAGATATGTTCGTTCTCGATACCTGCCTCGTTGGCGGCATACATAAGCTCAACAGCCAGTGCGGCACGCTCGTTTTCGTCCCTGGGTAACCCTTCAGGCCCCCACATAAGGGCTATGAAATCGGCATTGTACTCAGCCGCCATCGGGATCATCTTCTCATAACGTTCCGGACGGGCCATAATGGAGTTGATAAGCGGCGGCTGAGGGGTGGCCTGGTAAACCTTCAGCCCCGCCTCGATGGCATCAATGTTGGACGTGTCCAGAGCCAAGGGTATATCAGGGACCACCTCCTGCACGGTCTGGACAACCCACGGCATAAGCTCGTGGCCGTCCTTCTTGGCAGGCCCCAGATTTATGTCGATATAATCCATGCCCTTCTCTTTCTGCATCAGGGCCTCTTCCTGGATTGGCTTTGGATCACGCTCCTTGAACGCTTTGCCGATTTTCTTGGACATAACGTTTAAACTTTCACCTATAAGTATCATTTCCGAATTCCCTTCATTGGTTTGTGTTCTACCCCGATAAACCGCCGGTCGGCGGCTTGCCCCCTCCTGTCTATCTTGCCTTCAGAAACGCGGGAATATGCGGAGCCTCCCTGGGGCCGACCGTGATGGTCCAGCCTGGGAGTTCTTCCTCGACTTCGCCCGCGATCGCAGCGGCGTATCCTGGAATAATAAGCTCGGTGTGTTTTACCTTGTCCATGATCCCGCACTTCTTGACAAAGACCCCAACGTCATCGCCGGCAAACTTTCCGGCAGCCCACGCGGTGAGAACGGAAAGGCCCTCCGAATCCTTAACCAGCAGCCATGCCGGTATCTTGCTGTTTTCAATCTCGCCGGAAACAATGAAGTATGTCAGGGCGAAGTTGGTGGTTACAAGAACCGGTGAGTTTTCGTCCGGATTTCCTATCTCGTAAATACCCTCGGTAACCGTCATCGGCCGCTGCGGATCTGTAAAGATGTTGAGCCTTTCAAGAAGCAGCGGAAATACCGTTTCACCGGCAAAATCGGAAAGCACAACTATGCTGCCGTACTTGGCTATATGCATGGCCGCAATCATTGTCTCAACATCCGGGTTGGATGCCATTTCACAGGGGAATGTTATGGTCGGAAAACCCAGGGCCTTGTTGCCAGCCTTCAGGGCCGCACGCCTTATGGCCACCATGTCTTCGAGAGACTGTTTTGGCTCCCTTGAACCGGGATCGATGACTATGTCCTTTAACCCCATTCCGGTAAGCTTCTCTGTAAGAGAAATAAGAGCATCTATCGAATCAGCCTTAACACCTATGGGAAGACCGGTATCGAGCGCAAGCTTGCCCATATCCTCTATGTTATCGGCGGTTGCACCATACAGCAGCGGCCTCTTGAAGCCGCAGGCTTCCACGCCTGCCTTCATGGTATCAACGTTCTCTGTCATGAGTATTACGTTGAACTCGGATGTCTCGGCGATAGTCTTTGCCGTAGCCGCAAACGCCTTGGCGTCGCCGGTATCTTTCACGGCCGCCATTTCCGGTCGCAGGTTCAAGCCGACACGCTCGTACTGTATTGCGTTCCAGGCCTTGAGCTTGGTCTCGAGATCCTTTTTCTTTATACCGCCATCGATACACGCGGCAAGAACCGTTGGATTGTAAAAAGTTTTCTCATGACGGTAGAGCACGGTCTCTCCGCCGGTCATCCGTTCACGTACACCCTTGCCAAGCTTTACAGGTCTGATAGGCGGTGCCGACGCCTCTGCAAGTTTTTCCCTTGATTCGTCCGAAACGTACGGGCAGCTGTCCAACTCCGCCTTTCCAGCTGCCAGATTCATCGCAAAAGCAAGGCATGTCGGAGCACCGCACTCCTTGCAGTTTGTCTGCGGAAGGAGCTTGAAAATCTGAATTCCCGTTAATGCCATTGTCCTCTCCTTTATCTGGAATTTATTGGAATCTTATCAACCCTGTGCGGCCGGCATAAGGCCGGCCGGCACCCGGGATTAAACTAAAGGATCCATGGAGAGTGCGGGATGTCCCTTCTCTTCCAGGAAAGGCCTTATCTCTTCCTCCGTGGTCCCTATGGTCTCGTCAGCTATCTTGTCATACAGGTCGGGAACGCCAAGTGCCGCAGCCATTGCGTCCAGACGCTCCTTGATCTCCTCCTTCAGCATCTTGGGCATCCAGACCATCCGAAGCAGGCCTCCGTCACCCTTGAGAAACTTCGCCTGAGTGATGTTAAACTTGGAATGGCCGACAAACCCCGGAGAAACCGCACCGCCGCCCATAACGCCTGCAAGTGTGGTGAACTTCATGCCGCAGGGCGTTTCACCCATATATTCACGGTTCACGGTCATAAACCCGTTGAGTCCCGGAAGTGCAGCCGCGATACACTCACAGCACCCGCATGTCGTCATCGGATCTTGCATCATGGAGTAGAGGTTGTAACGCTCCACAGCACCCCTGGACGCCTTCTTGACAAACTCGTTGACCCCGGCCCACTGGCCCAGCACAGGATCCAGGCACTCGCCCTTCTCTATCGGCTGGTTCGGGCCTGTCGGGTTGATCTCATAGGAAGCCTTGCAGTCCATCCAGTTGTATGCCCCGCAAAGGCCGGTACGCTCGGGGCTGACGGTGCACACGTGATTGGGCGCAAAGGACTGGCACAACGTGCAGGAGTAGAAAAGATCGACATCCTCGTCTGTCATCTTGTCGACACGCTCGTCCCTGTGCTTGTACTCGGCACGGGCCTTTGCCGTCATCTTGTCAACATCCTCTTTGTTGGTATAGAGGGTGACCTGGACCTTGTCTAAAATCTTTCCGAAATCCTGGTGCATCTTTGCATGCAGGACAACGCCGATATCCTTCAGGGTGAAACCCTTCTCAACAGCAGCCTTGCTTACACGCACCCAGGAAATATCACGCTGACCTATGTGCATAACGCCCTGGATATAGTTGACAAGGTGATGGATCTGGCGTTCCAGGATCGGCTCGAAATCCTCCTGGAACTCACGGCCGGCAATCTGGACGTAAATAGCCAGCGGAAGCACATCGCCTTCCTTTAAGTCTGGAATATCCTTGCCTACCACCTCGACCTTGCCGTCCTCGATCTCCTTCATGTCGGCCATCTTGACAAGCTCGGTGCACTGTGTCTTGCCGCCGCCCATCTGGCAAAAGAGGTCCTTGCCGCGGACGCGCTCACCTTCGTAGGCCGGGCCGAATGAACAGGGAATGTCGATCTCGGAAACGGTAACCTTAAGGCCGCGCACCTCAACCGATCTCTGCACAAGCTCATCGTGCGGGACATTTGCGACAATATGTTCATATGTACAGATACCTGTCGGCAGTATCTCCGGAATATCGGTATCGGCCAGTGTGGGGAAACCCCAGTTCACGCAGCCAGCCGCCGCGCAGGCCCACTCGGTACCGATGTCGCCAAGAGCGTTTACAAAAGCGAAGA
>MZGQ01000057.1 GCA_002085115.1 Desulfococcus sp. 4484_241 | reverse complement strand
TCGGTCACCGATACGGTAAAGATGTATCTCAGGGAGATGGGCATGGTTTCCCTGCTCAGCCGGGAAGGTGAGGTGGAAATAGCCAAAAAGATAGAAGCCGGTGAACAGGAAGCGCTCAGGGGCATGCTCGACGTTTCCATAGGTGTTGAGAGTATTATAGCCTTGGGTGATAACATTGAGGCAGGCAATATAAGGCCCAAGGCGGTTTTAAAAGATGTTGACGAGGGCGATGTCGGGGAGGATGAGATATCAAGGCTCGAAGCATTCAGGGAGACCATCCGGAAGATCAAGGCGCTGAACGAGGAGTGTATTCCGCTTCGGAAACGGCGCATGGAAAGTTCTCTTACAGCACAACAGCGCAGATCCATAAATGACTCGTTGCGAAAAAAGATCAACCAGATATTCGATTTGCTTGTAAACTGGCGTCTGGAAAACGAGGTTCTGTATTCAATAGAGGAAAGAATAAAAAACGAGATAAAGTGGTTTGAAGAGATGCGTCAGGCCATCGATTCTCGGCTATCCGGCCTCAACCTGAAGGCAACGGTGCCGGCCGCCCGTTCCAGGATGAAAACCAAGAAAGGTTTTATTGAATGGGCGTACAAGAATGCTGACGATGCTACCAAAGTGGCGCTGGGTAAGGTTTATGACGAGATAAAATCTATTGAAGATGGGATAGCTCTCCGGGAGAGGGCCATAATGGCCGATCTCCAGGTCCTCAGGCGCACCATGAGGAAGATAGATGCGGGATATTCGCGCGCCAAAGAGTTCAAAAGCGAGCTGATCCGGGCCAACCTGAGACTTGTGGTAAGCATTGCCAAGAAATACACCAACCGGGGCCTTCAGTTCCTCGACCTGATCCAGGAGGGTAACGTCGGGTTGATGAAGGCGGTTGACAAGTTTGAGTATCGCAGGGGGTACAAGTTCAGTACTTACGCCACATGGTGGATTCGCCAGGCCATTACAAGGGCTATTGCCGATCAGGCAAGGACTATACGAATTCCTGTTCACATGATAGAAACCATAAACAAGCTTATACGCACGTCGCGCTATCTCGTTCAGGAACGGGGATACGAGCCTTCGCCCGAGGAGATAGCCGAGAAGATGGAGATACCGCTGGAAAAGGTCAGAAGGGTGCTTAAGATCGCAAGGGAACCGATATCGCTTGAAACTCCCATAGGCGAGGAGGAGGACAGCCACCTTGGCGATTTTATCGAGGACAAGAAGTTCATGACTCCTTCCGATGCGGCTGTAAGCCTGAACCTTGCCGAGCAGATACGGAAGGTTCTTGCCACCCTGACGCCAAGAGAGGAAAAGGTGTTGCGCATGAGGTTCGGTATCGGTGAAAAGGCGGATCATACTCTCGAGGAAGTAGGCCGGGATTTTCAAGTGACACGCGAGCGTATCAGGCAGATCGAGGCAAAGGCGTTAAGAAAGTTAAGGCACCCGACGCGCAGCAGAATATTGAAGAATTTTGCAGAGTCATTATAGAAATCATGCGTTTTGGGCAGGTAGAGACGACGTTCTGGCAGTTTAAAGTACTTGACAACAGACGCCCGAAGGATTAAACAGGGTGCGGCGGTGTAAGATTGAAGACACGGGCCCATAGCTCAGCTGGCAGAGCCACCGGCTCATAACCGGTAGGTCCCTGGTTCGATCCCAGGTGGGCCCACTTAAGATATTTACATTTCAGGTAAAGCATAAATCCTACAGGTGTTTGCGGGGAATTGATGAGGGAGCGAGATAAACAGCCGGGCTGGTTTGAGACCGGTATGGCAGAGCGGATAAAAGGCGTGGCGCATTGTGCCACGCCTTTTGCTTATTATGAGGCATCACACCGATTCCATAACGCAGGAGGGAAAGCCCGGAGATGAGTGTTACCGTAGCCGATATCATGGCCATAATGAACCGGCTCGCCCCGCCGGAGTTGATGGAGGAGTGGGATAACTGCGGTTTGCAGGCAGGGAGCCCGGGCCAGAGGGTCGAAAAAATAATGGTGGCGCTGGATCCATCGTTTGCCGTTGTCAGTGAGGCCTGCAGAGGCGGGTTTGACCTTTTGATTACACATCATCCACTTTTCATAAAAGCGCCAAGACCGATCGATTTTTCCATCATGCCGGGCAGGGCCATTGCAATGGCAGCAAAGTACGGTCTTTCCATTTTTAGCGCTCACACCAACCTGGACAGTGCCGAGGGCGGCCTGAACGATATGTGCGCCGATCTGCTTGGACTCAAACGGACCAGGGTTCTTTCGCCTCGGCCACAGCCGGATTATGTAAAGCTTGTTTTTTTTGTTCCTGTGGATCACGAAAGGGAATTGCTCGATGTTCTTTCCCGTACCAGCGCGGGGACACTTGGCAACTATGCGTCATGTTCCTTTTCGGTGCGAGGGGTAGGAAGGTTCAAGCCCCTGGAGGGTTCATCGCCGCACATAGGTGAAACCGGGAAAATCGCAAGCGTGAATGAGACGAGGGTAGAAGCTATAGTGGCCCGCAGGGATCTTCCCGATGTGGTCGATGCCTTGAAGTCCCGGCATCCATACGAAACAATGGCGTATGATGTTTTTCCTTTGGCAGGCGGTATTGAAAACAGGCATGGGCTTGGGCGTATAGGAGATCTTGAACAAAAGATGACTCTCGGCATGTTTGCAAAATACGCGATGGAGCGGTTTGAAATAAACAGCGCAAGAGTCGCCGGAGACCTTGAGATGACGGTCAGGAAAGTGGCCCTGTGCTCGGGCAGCGGTTCCGGCCTTTTGGATGATTTTATGGCCTCGGGTGCTGATGTCTACTTGAGCGGTGATCTTAAATACCATGATGGAATGGCCGTGATTGAGGCAGGCAGGGGGCTTGTAGATATAGGACATTTTGAGACTGAACGGCTGGTTGTTGACCTGATCGCAGGGAAGCTTGGCAGAATCGTTGATGATAAAGGCCTTGATGTTACCATTTCCAGGTACGCAGGTGAGACTAACCCTTTTGTAAATTTAAAAGGCAGATAAAATGGCTGAAACACTTGAGTCAACAAAGGAAGATATTACTGTACTGGTTTCGCTCCAGGAGATAGAAAACGAAAGGGATCGTTTAAAAGCCCTGCTTGACGATATCCCTGGCAGATTGTCGCTTATTGACTCAAGGCTGGAGGAGGCAGGCGCAAGGTTCAAGGAGAGGGAGGAGGCTGTATCGGCAAAGAGAAAGGCCTACAGGGATTACGAGACCGAGATCCAGAACAGGCAGGAAAGCATAAAAAAGAGCGATGCCAAGCTCATGTCGATCAAGAACAACAAGGAGTACCAGGCGGTTTTAAAGGAGATAGACGATCTTAAGCGCCAGTGCTCAGAGCTTGAGGACAAGATGCTGGAACTGCTGTTTGCCGTTGAAAAGGAGGAAGCGTCTCTTGCTGATGCGAAAAAGGAGTTTGAACAGCAGGTGGCCCGGATAAAACAGGAAAAGCGGGAGGCAGAAGAGGAGAGGGAGAAGATAAAAAAAAGGCTTGTTGAGATCGAGGCTGATCATGAACAGATAAAGGCCAGGGTTGCCCCGGCCCTGCTTGAGGCTTACATGTCAGTGCGCAAGCAGATTGCGGGTGGGAAGGCAGTGGTCGAAGTGAAAGACTGTGTATGTCAGGGATGCTTCATGAACATACCGCCGCAGACATACAACGAACTTTACCGGGCCGGGACATTGAAATATTGTCCGTTTTGCAATAGAATTATTTATCATAACGGCAGCAACCAGGTTTAACGGTCGAAGTTGCGCAGACGGTCGCTGGAGCATTCCGGGGCTCTCCCCCGGTTGCTTTGGAGGAAAGTCCGAACACCACAGGGCAGGGTGCTTCATAACATGAAGTCATGGTGACATGAAGGAAAGTGCCACAGAAAAGATACCGCCCGGAAGCGCGTCTTTCGGGTAAGGGTGAAAAGGTGCGGTAAGAGCGCACCAGTTCTCCGGGTGACCGGAGAAGCTTGGTAAACCCCACCCGGTGCAAGACCAAATAGGGGGACGCTTGAGGGTGGCCCGCCCGAGTCCCCGGGTAGGTCGCTGGAGGTGCCGGGCGACCGGCATCGTAAGATGAATGACCGTTACCTGGCACGGGGTAACCTGTGCCAGGGATACAGAATTCGGCTTATGCGCGGCTTTGACCGTTTTTAATTTTAAAATATCGGCTGGTACGCCGGAGACTATAGGCTATAAAAAGAGTGTCTGCCCGGTTTTGCAACATAAGTTTTTTTGAAAAACTCAAGGTTTATTCCAAGGAATATCACCAGTGTTTTAAATACATTGCCACGTGCGATTCTCCTGAGTGCCTGTTTACCAAGAAACTTTATTCAAAACTCATAGCATCTTCACATCTTCTCGAGGATTTTTTGGACTTTCACGGGGCCAAGAACAACAAGGGCTGGTACTTTTACAGGGAGCTGACCGCAACTGTTCGTTATCTTAGCATAAGCGGTTATATCCAGGAACATATATCCAACCGATTGGTGTTTTACGATCTTCCCAAAACAGAGGAGTTCCTGGAGGAGGGGTTTGCGACCCGTTGTTTCATAGCGGAAACGGTTCTCAACCTGGCAGGTGTCATCATGGACGAGGCTGATCGCCTTGGCATACCGGTGCCCGGGGAGAACTATTCACAGGATGATTTTCCCAGCATCGTTACCGGAGGCATGCTTGATTTCGATATAGATGATGAGAAGCCGTGCCGGCAGCAGAAGCATATCGTAAAGGTCACCAGTGAATTTCTCAACATAGCCAAGGAGTTTGAACATTACGGGATCTATGAGAAATGTGCCACAGAAGAGATACTTGCCATGGTGCCCGGCAGTATCAACGAGGTCGAGATACGGCGTTTTGAAATGCTGGTGCACAACCTTCAGTCGTTTTTTGATACATACATAATTTACGGTGGGTTGCGGTTCGGGGACAGGAAGCTCAAGCAGCTTAGGAGTTATTTTTCAATCGTGTTGCACCTGCTGGAACTTACAGGGAAACTTCTCCATTTTTATGAACGCCACCTGCATGGAGTGATAGGCAGTGGCGACAATCTTTTCGGGCAGGTACGCCAAAGGTTGTCGAAGATTATAGATGAAAAAGCGTTGCTGGACAGGATTGTTAATTACGGGCTTTATTATGCCGTGTACTTTATGTCTGCCGGCAAGACCCTGGCCGGGAAGATTTTGAACGAAAATATAGAGAGAGGTTCCATAGAGGTAAATATACCTCAAAAGCTGGGGTTCCACAGCAGGCCCAGCCTGCTTGTTGCCAAGATCGTTCAGCATTACGGCGGAGAGGTTTACATGCGTGTGGGTGAAGACAGGTTTGACGCAAGCAGTGTGCTTGATATCCAGTGGGCCGGCGGGAAGATAAACAAGGAGAATATCACAAAGGTGGTGTTCGAGGGCGATGTAAGGGCTTTGAAGGACATAGAGATCCTCGCAGGCGTAAATTATGGCGAGGATTTGATGGGCAAGGGAGTCCCCCTGCCAAGGGAATTGAATTATCTCAAATAGAACATTTCCATCGGGCTGCAGATGGAAAGTCCGGGTTGGATTTATATGACAATGGTCCAGAGGATTGGTTGACATGGCTATAGCCATCATAGTCGCAGGCGGACAGGGCTAAGCCGGACCCTGGATGTTTTTTGTTCATGCGATTTGATTGACAGGATAGTGCTGGTGATACCCGTGCGTGACGCCGATTACTGTCGTGACAATATCCTGATACATGTTGAGCCAAACAAGCCGATCGAAATTGTTGCCGGAGGCGCATATAGGCAGGAGTCGGTTTTAAACGGCCTGGAGGCCTCAGGTGGGAAGAATGATGACATTGTTCTTATACATGATGGTGTAAGGCCGTTTTTGACACACGCACTCATACGCTCCTGCATTGCTGCGCTGGAGTCGGCGGATGGGGTCACTGTTGCTGTTCCGGCAACCGACACTCTGGTGTCATCTGACGACGAGCATATTGTGGAGTGTGTGGTTGAGCGAAGCAGCATCTGGCATGTTCAGACGCCCCAGGCATTTCGTTACGGTGAGATACTGGATGCCCACAGGAAGGCTGCGGAACAGGGATTGCGCTTTACCGATGATGCGTCTCTTATGACACGTTTCGGCAGAAAGGTTCGTGTGGTTCCTGGTTTTTTGCGGAATATCAAGATAACAAGGCCTGAAGACATGAGTCTTGCAAGGGCGATAGCCCGAACATTTGATATCGATGCCGGTTAAAGATAATTGTTTTATGTGTATGTGCTTGAAAGGGGAAAAGTATGGGTTTAATACACAAGATGCTTGATTCAGTCAGGGAAAGAGTTTGCCTTAGTGTTATTGGTGCTGTATCCGTTTTTGCCATTACCGTGTTTTGTGTAACGTTGTCGTGTAGAACGGCGGCAGCGTCCGGGGAAGGGCTTGAAAAACCGGATATCCATTATGACAGGACGGTTCTTGAGCAGGGCAGACTTCAGACTTTTACCTATGAATATCCTCTTGTGGACGGCGCCACCGGGAAGCGCGTGGTTGGAATTCTGCTTATAAACGCTCCGCCTGCCATGGTATGGAGGGCTCTTGAGGACTGGGAATCTATGCCGGAGTTTGTTTCAGATCTTAAGTATTATAAAACAGTGTATGTTGAGCCTTCTCCGCCAAACAGCCCGAGGACGGTGGCATATATAGAAGGCAAACTTAAGATCGCTTTTCTCTCCATACTTTACAATCTCCGGGTGGTGTTTGACAGGCAGAATTTGTGGCAGAAGTGGAATCTGGTGGATGAAGATGAGGAAAAGAAGTTAAAAGCAAAGGGGGTCAGCTTGTCGCCATCAAGCTCCTTTTTGAGATCCATACGCGGGTTTGGATATATTGAGCCTTATGGCGATGGTTCGCGTACGGTCTACTACTATGCTCCTGTGGTGGAGGTTTCCATACCTGTCCCCGGGTGGATAGAACGGAGGATCGCCAAAAGCAGCCTTACCGAGTATATGGAAGGCCTGAAGAAAAAGGTGGAGGGGGAAAAAGCCTCTATTAAAACTTGCGGTCTGACTTCCACGGTTGCGCAATAACTGGATCTGAGCAAACAGACCGGAGACGCTATGCCCAGACATATTTTCAGAATCGTTTTTTTTGTTTGTACTTTCTGCCTTTGCACGTCAAATCTTCTGGCAGCCCCTGGAGCCTGGGACCTTAATTTCCCTGTGCCCTCGGACAATCCGCTGTGGCAGGAAGTCAGTGCCCTGTGGGAAAACCATTGGGATGGGGAAAACATCGATGATCTTATAAACGTGCTGCACAGCATTGAAAAATCATCCCGCGATATGCTGGCAGTCAACCTGTGGCTCTCCAGGGTGTACTACTTAAAGTCAAGATACCAGAGAAAAGGCAGGACAGACGCACTGAAACGGTCGGAAACCTACGCAGCCAAGGCGCTTTCCATTGATGAAAACAACATGACCGCCATTAAGATGCTCATCACCGCTGTATTGTCCTATGCAGATTTTGATTACATAAAGGAGAGGTACGGTGCCAGCCTGATTAATAAACTTCCGGCTCCTGTTGGCCGTGCAATTCCTGAATTGGACGATATACCTGAATTTAAAGCAGCGTTGTCAGATTGGGACCGTCGCGATAATATCGAAAGGGGCAAAAAAGCTGTGGCTGTTTTTAAAACTGTCGCCGATAAAAAGCCGGGCAACCTGGTGGCACAGCTTTGGGCGACCTGTGGTTATTACTACCTTGGCTACTACTACCTTTCGATAGGACGCTACGACACCGCCCGCCCGTTTTTTAAGCAGGGGAACGAGTATGGTCTTAAAGCACTTGCCATAGATCCCCATAATGTTCCGGCAAACTACTGGAGAATGCTGAACCTGGCGCGTTTGATACAGAATTCGAATATCATAGTTAAAGCCAGGTATCTTTACACAATAATGGGCCACCTGGTTCTTGCTGCCAATGAGAACACCACCTATTTTTACTGCGGCCCCCTTATTTCCACAGCCACCATAATCGAGAAGGGAGGATGGGTGGCGGAAAAAGGTCTGGGGCTTGCAGGATACACGATTGAAACGGTGACCCAAGGTCTGGAATTTGCGGTAATAGCCTATCCAACCTATTTTTATACCCATTTCGCCAGGGCAGAGGTTTTGTACCATAACGGGAAAAAGAAAGAAGCCAAATCTGTGCTGGAAAATATTTTGAAAATGGACCCCTACTGCAATCCATACCATGGGCCGGAAAACGTTTGCGTGCAGAGGCTTGCAAGAAATTTTCTAAAGAAGAATTTTACGGAAAAATAACACAGGCTTTGAAAAGGCCAGCTATTTATTGCCTTTTTGTACTATCTTTTTAATGGTTTTTATAACTTCTTGAGGTGTCCCGGCATAAAAGATTTCAGATGTGCCGCTCCCGATTCCCGGAAGTTCGTTCAGTTTAAACCCCATGGTTATAACAGGTTTGCCCGCTTTTAGTGCCAGGGCTATTTCGGACAGTGTGCCGGCCCCTCCCGGGCAGGCCACTACCACGTCACTTGAAAGGACGTTTATACAGTTTCTTGCCATCCCCATGCCGGTGCATATAGGGATGCGTATGTAGGGGGATGCGGCTTGCGATGTGTCGTCAGGGAGGATCCCTATTGTCATCCCCCCGTTTTCACAGGCACCTTTTGCAGAGGCCTCCATGACTCCCGAATCTCGTCCCCCATTTAGGAGACACCAATCCTGCCCGGCCACGAGACGGCCAAGCTCGTAGGCATTTTCCATGGTGGCTGGGTCGACATTTCCGCCGCCCATGACGCCTATTACAAGAGGCCTGTCCAATCCTGCACCCGTCCTCTATGGTTTGTTGTTGTGAATTTTATGGCAAAAGGAAAAGAACCTTTTGCCCCTCCGGAAAAATTTCCGGGGGGCGAAAGGCCGTTACATTGGAATCGGCATCCTGGAAAGAATATTTTTGGTCCACAGTATACATTCATGTGCCTTGTGGAATGTATGTTTTACTGGCCATAGACTACAGTTTTGTATGTGCCGATAATGCCAAGGATGTTTTCGGCCTCCCAGTCAACATAGCTGATTCTTGTTATTCCACCATTTCTCATGGCTGTTTTTATACTGGAGTCACCGGTTGCCACGAGGCCGAGTATGCTCTTGCTTTCCGCTACTCCCTTTTTTGTTGCTTTTACATTCGCCGATGCGCCAATAGGCATCTTAACCTCCGTGTAAAGAGAGCCGTAAGGGAATGGTGTCGCGCAGCCGAATATCGTAGGGATGAAGGCAAGCAGACAGATGAGACAAACAACTTGAAATTTTTTCATGGTTAACCCCCTTTGTTCGTTTGTTGATTTGCAAGGATGCCGACAAATGCCGGGAAGAAACAATTTTTTTCCCTGACATATCTTCGTGGACTTATACCACGGTGCCTTTAGTTTTGCAACTTCAATTTGTTTACAAAAAAACAGTTCCATGTTGCCAAAAGTCTTGAAAAAGGGCATAACCTGCAGATACTGGATGGGCAGCAGATGGTTGCCTGACAAGACGGGAAATTTAAAATATTGCAAACAGATTTTTCACCCGGGATTAAGGGCTGGCTGACAAGTTTGTAAAAAGTTTGGAAAAATGCTGTTTTTCCGATTTTGAGTTGAATAATTTCAATGTGTTACAGTGGTAAAAATTTTAAAAACCGACTTTTTACGAGGTCATCAATTTTTAATGCTTATTGATTTGTCGGTTAAATAAAATATATTTTAGTTTGATTTTTAGCGTTCCCCCGGCATACAGTCCCTGTTACAGACTGGTATGCGGGTTTTGGGCACTTTTTTACAGTTTTAAAAGGAGGGCCGAGATGCGGCACATAGACACACAAACGCGGCTTTGTGCGGTGATAGGTAATCCTATAGAGCACAGCCTTTCTCCCGCGATCCACAACGCCGCCTACGATGCGCTTGGCATAAATTTCGTTTACCTTGCTTTTCGGGTCGAAGATCTTGGCGGGGCGCTGGCCGGCATGCGCTCGCTTGAAAATTTCAGGGGTATGAGCATAACCATACCCCACAAGCTGGAGGCTATAAAATATGTTGATGAAATAGCACGGGTAGACCGGCATATCGGATCGATCAACACGGTGGTTAACGAGGGAGGCAGGCTGATAGGGTCCAACACCGACGGCCCCGGTGCGTTGAAGGCACTTTCGGACGCGGGGGCGGATTGTGGAAAAAGTAATATTCTCATTCTTGGTGCAGGCGGAGTGGCCAGGGCCATTGCCTTTACCCTTGCCATGAAAGCAGACCCTTCAGAGATCGCCCTGCTTGACATTGACAATAAGGTACTCGCCGCCCTTGCCTGCGATCTTGAAAAATCCACAGATATCCCCATAAGGTCGGCTGCCATGTCTGAGAATACCCTTGCCGGTTTCATGGAGAGGGCCGATGTCGTGATCCATTGCACGCCTGTGGGTATGCATCCGCACACAGGTGAATCGGTAGTCCCGGCAGATATGTTCAGGCCGGGGCAGGTGGTGTTTGACGTTGTTTACACGCCTCTTGAGACGAAACTTTTGGCCGATGCCGCTTCCCGAGGAGCGCTGACCATTTCGGGCGTTGAGATGTTCATAGGCCAGGCGGTCCTGCAGTTTGAAAGGTTCACCGGGGCCGATGCCCCGGTTGACGTAATGCGTAAGGTGGTTATGGAGCATTTGCGGTCATGAATATAGTACTTATCGGATACAGGGGGACAGGGAAGAGCGTGGTGGGCCGGATTCTCGCGGATCAGCTGGCCATGACGTATATCGGGATGGACGAAGAGATAGTAAAAAAAGCCGGAGCGTCTGTCCCGGAGATTGTTGAAAAGCAAGGATGGAAGGGCTTCAGGGATATGGAGTCCGAGGTCGCAAGGGAGGCGGCAGGCAAGGACAACATAATAATAGATACCGGTGGCGGGGTTATAGAGCGGCAGGAGAATATCGACGTGCTCCGGAAGAACGGCCTCGTCTTCTGGCTTAAGGCGTCCGTTGACGTGATAGTGTCTCGTATAAGCGGGGATGACCAGCGTCCTGCCCTGACCGGGGGGGAAAGTTTTACTGACGAGGTGTCCGAGGTGCTTGAAAGGCGCATTCCAAGGTACAGGGAGGCTGCTCATTACGAGATAGATACTGATGCTATATCGCCTGCCCAGGTAGCACAGGCTGTCATAGATATCTGGACAAGGGAAAAAGACGAATAAAACATCCCACTGTTCATGGGCCGGAAGTTTATCCGCACAGGGCAAGCAAACTGTTTTAGCCTGGCCAAACATGTTACCGCAAAAGATTGCGGCAAGGGTTTGGCCTATTTCCCAAAGAACCTCAGCCTCATAACAACCATGTAGGTTATCAGCAGCTCCATCAGGTTGAACTTTGATTTTTCCATCCTGCGCGGTGCAAAATGTATGGGAATCTCCACCACATTTTCCGTAAGCTGAAGCGTTTTGTACAGAAGGTCAACCTTATAGGCAAACCGGTCAAGAGCCATAAGCCCGTCTAAGTCTATACGGTCGAGCACACCTTTGACCCTTGTGAGTCTGAAGCCGGTAGTCATGTCATGTATGGATGAGAGCCCAAGTACCCATCGGGCAAACCTGTTCCCAAGAATGCTGATAATCTTGCGGTGCCGGCTCCATTCCCTGGGAATAGAGCCTCCCCCGGCAAACCGTGAACCTATAACGTAATCTGCGCCATTTTTAAAGGCCTCGGCCATATCTTTCAGGTATGAAGGATCGTGCTGGAAATCGGCGTCCATTTCCACAACCGCGTCGGCACAGAGTTTATGTATGGCAAATTTGAACCCCCTTACATAAGCATACCCGAGCCCTTTTTTTTCGCCCTGGAGCAAGTGGAGACGGTCGTTTGTCGCCATGTTTTTCATGACTATTTTGCCCGTTCCGTCAGGTGAGTTGTCATCAACCACCACCAGATGCATATCAGCGTCTATCAAGGGAAAAATTTCATCAAACAGCACCCTTATCATATCCCCGATATTGGCGGCCTCATTGTATGTAGGCATTATTATTGCGATAAGCATCGTATTGTTTTAGTCTGGTCGGTATGAAACCACAGGCTGTGTTTAACATTAAATATTTTAAAAATCCCCATATTCCATATTTCATGTGATATTCTTATGGAGCACTTGGGAAAGATTTGTCTTAATCATGGCACAAACTCTATTGCTGTTCAACAGCAAGTGATCTTGCATTCTTAGCCCGGCTGTCAGGCAGGGGAGTCAGGGGTAGAGATTACGGCAAGAGCCGTCCGCAAACAAGAAAGGTGAAGAACGCCTTTTACAGCTTCCAATAAAGGTTTTCAAACGTATTGGTTTTCCTTGGCGCGCCCGGCAGGACTCGAACCTGCGGCCTACGGATTCGAAGTCCGGCGCTCTATCCAGCTGAGCTACGGGCGCAGGGGGAAAATGGGGTGAGTGATGGGACTTGAACCCACGACACCCAGGGCCACAACCTGGTGCTCTACCAACTGAGCTACACCCACCATACGAAATGCTACCTTTTAGCATCATGCAAAACAGGTTTCAAGAGATTTTATGGCCATGTCTTATAAGCACATGAAATGTCCGGTTGCGGTAACAGGCCAAATGTCCGGCAGGTATCCGGTGCGGTTAGATTAAAACGGACGCCATGTTAAGAGCCAAACAAAAAGGGAACGACGAATGGGAGAAAAAGGAGGCCGAATTATACAGGAGAGTTCAAGGAAGATGCGGCCAGGCTGGTGGGGAACACGGTTATGCCTTTAATACAGATGCCCCCGGAAGGAAGGTGAAAGTTGAAAACCGCCGCTTGAAGAAGGAGAACCTGCGTTTATGGCTTATTGGAGGCGTAAGCCGTCGGGCGGCCTGATACATCATTCAGATCGTGGCAGCCAGTATGCCTGCAAAGCATAGCAGTCCCAGCTCAGCTGTCCCCCCCCCATGGCCCCGGGCATGGACAGGAAGGGTAACTGCCGGGACAATGCGCCGGCTGAACGTTTTTTTTGGGGGGGAAGCCATGCCCCGCCTGAGCGGGTCGGCTGCCGAGATGCTTTTTGAAGGTTGCAACAAAATATGTCTGAAAAAACCAAAATGGAGTGTCCGTTTTTACTGGAGCATTACACTGCACAGGGGACGGAAAATTCTCAGGCCTGCCCTTGTGCGTTGTCGCAAAACAGAAAAATTGCTTTACAAAGCTCTTGTGGCTTTTCAAACGGCACTATGTGCCCTGACTTGTCGATTACGACAAGTTTCGAGCCCGGTATAAGGTCGTGATACCGTTTCCCAAGACTCAGGGGCACGACTTTATCATACTTTCCCCACACAAGCAGGGTTGGCGTCGTGATCGCGGGAGCCCGGTCATCTATGAAACTTTTAAACAACCCCTCGTTGGTTACCTTGATGGCACATTTTCTGTCCTTTTGGCTCGCAAACGTGGTTAGCATAAGCTGCTCTACAAAATCCTCATCAACCGGGTTCTCGCTGTAGTACATGGAAAGGCGAAGGAATATCTTCACTCCGGTACGAAAGGCCATCCTGAATGCCGGGGAATAGAGGTGCAAACCCCTTGCCATGCGAAGATAAAACGGGATTATTTTCGGGTTTTTTTCAAGGCCTGTGGCATCAACCATAACCAGTTTTTTCACCCTTTGCGGCGCCGCCAGGGCGATTTTTGCCACTATCTCTCCTCCCATGGAGTGCCCGACTATGTATGCCTTTTCAATAGAAAGCCTGTCCATGAACCCGATTACCCATTTTGCCTGGTTATCCGTGCTGTACCTGATATCATCAGTCAATGGTTTGTCGGAAAGGCCATGGCCCGGGAGGTCTATAGCATATACATGGAATTTTTCAGCCAGAATCGGTATTACCTTTTCCCATGACGCACCGGAACAGAGCCAGCCGTGTATGAGTATCATCGGATCGCCGCTGCCTGCCTCAAGGTAATGGAGCTCAAGGTTGTCTACTTTTACAAAAGCAGATTTTGCCGGGATCTTTTCCGAGATTTTTTTTGCTGTTTCAATTTTTGTAAGTTTTGCCGAACATCCCCAAAAGGCAAAAACAAGGACAAGACAGATCGCGCATATTCTGTTCATACTGTCTCCTTTGAATATTGCAATAAAAAATTTCCGTTATAAAAAGGCATGTGCCCCCCGATTTCCGGCCGCCGGATTTTTTTTGATTGATAGCAAATTGTCATATATGATGCAACCGTGATGTTGTTTTTCAAGCCGGATTTTGGCCGCCACCGGCCGTAAACAAACGGGAGAACCCGCTGCCGTGGAAAACCCCAAAAGAGCAGGACAGACAGGAGTGACACTTACAGGCCAGCTTGAACGGATAGTGTATGAAAACGAGGAGAGCGGGTTTGTCGTTGCCAGGGTCAACGTGCGCGGTATGCGGGAGCCGGTCACGGTGGTGGGGCCGCTTGTGGCAGTCTCGCCCGGAGAGGTCATTGTCATGGAAGGACAGTGGACCAACCATCCCGTCTTTGGTGAGCAGTTCAAGGTGACAGAATACAGGACACAGCTTCCTGTTACTGTGGAAGGAATAAAAAAATACCTTGGTTCCGGCATGATAAAGGGAATAGGCCCTGTAATGGCAGAGCGCATAACAAAAAAGTTCGGCCAAAAAACACTCGAGGTGATGGAAAAAGAGATCGGCAGGCTCGCAACTGTGGAGGGGATCGGTCCCAAGCGGGTGGAGATGATAAGGGAGGCCTGGAACGAGCAGAAAGGAATAAGGGATGTTATGGTGTTCCTCCAGAGCCACGGTGTTGGAACCGGTTACGCCGTCAAGATTTATAAAACCTATGGCGCGGAAACGATTGACGTTGTTACGTCCAATCCATACCGGCTTGCCTCGGATGTGGCGGGTATAGGGTTTCTGATTGCTGATCGTATCGCGGCAAGCCTCGGGTTTGCCAAGGATTCGCCGGTAAGGGTTTGCGCCGGAGTGGGGCACGTGCTTACAGGGCTGGCTGATGATGGCCATGTTTTTTATCCCTACGGCATGCTTGTTGAAAAAAGCATGGAGATACTCGGGGTGGCAAGGACGGTCGTAGAACAGGCCATTGCCGAAGAGGCGCGGGCAAAACGGTTGATAATCGAGGATATCGGACCGGCAAACGGCTCCCCGGTTTCCGGTAAAGGCGTGTACCTGGCCGGTTATTACATGTGTGAGACAGGCATCGCCCACAAAATCAAGGAGCTTGTGTCAAGTGGCAAGCTTATCAGGGAAATAGACACAAAAAGGGCATTGCAGTGGGTGCAGGAGAAGCTTTCAATCAGGCTGGCAAAAAAACAGGCCGAGGCGGTCAGAACGGCGGTAACGAGCAAAACGGCGGGCCAGGCACCGGTAAAACAACCATTATAAAGGCTGTTCTGAAAATCGTCAAAGCCATAGGCGCTGTTACGATCCTTGCCGCGCCGACGGGAAGAGCGGCAAACAAGCTGAAGGAGGCTACCGGGCACGAGGCCAGAACAATTCACCGTATACTCGAATACAGCATGGCAAAGGGCGGGTTCCAGAGGAACGAGAACCGGCCTCTTGAGTGCGACCTGGTGGTGATAGACGAAGCGTCGATGATAGACACGGTGCTTATGTACCATCTTCTGAAGGCAGTGCCGTCTCATGCCGTGCTTGTGCTGGTGGGTGACGTAAACCAGCTTCCGTCGGTGGGCCCGGGCAACGTGTTAAATGATATCATATCTTCCGGTATCGCGCCTGTGGTTACGCTGAACGAAATTTTCAGGCAGGCCAGGAAAAGCAGGATCGTGGTGAACGCGCACCTGATAAACCAGGGTATTGTCCCTGAAACAGGAGGAAGCCAGGTTGACGGGGATTTTTTCTTTATAGAGCAGAACGACCCGGAAAGGGCTGTAGAGGTTATCACGGAACTCGTTACCCATCGTATTCCCGACCGGTTTGGCCTGGACCCGTTTGACGATATACAGGTATTGACGCCTATGCACAAAGGTTCGGCTGGCGCGGTCAATCTTAACGCAAGGCTTCAGAAGGCGCTCAATCCGGCGGAAAACGGAATCGTTCGCGGCGAGACAACACTTGCGCCGTCTGACAAGGTGATGCAGGTGCGGAACAATTACGACAAGGAAGTGTTCAACGGCGATATAGGCCGAATATCCGTGATAGATCACGACGCCAGGCAGGTTACCGTCATGTTTGACGGCAGGGGCGTGGTGTATGATTTTTCCGAGCTTGACGAGCTTGTGCTTGCCTATGCAATATCGGTTCACAAATCACAGGGTTCGGAATACCCGGCAGTGGTTATGCCGGTTCTGACGCAGCATTACATAATGCTTTGGCGAAACCTTATCTATACCGCTGTAACGAGGGGCAGGCGCCTCGTGGTAATGGTCGGCACGAAAAGAGCGCTTGCGATAGGTGTAAACAACAACCGTACCAGCCTGCGCTATACCCGCCTGAAACAGCGGCTTTCCGCTTCTGCCGCCACCAAATAGTGAGGCCAGAGCATACGTTTTTTCGTTTTGGTGTTTGTAGGCAGATTTTGATGTACTGGTTTCTTTACATATTTTCATTGTTGCCCAAAACAAACTCCAAAAACGTTCTTTTTGATTGATAACCACTTGAATTTATTATCACCAGTTCTAAAATCAAAAACAGGTTGCCCTTATCAATTGTGCTGCCAAAAAATAAGGTCAAGACAGAACACACTCCTTTAAAATGCCTGGCAATCTGTACTTATTGTTCTTTTCTTTTGCTTGTCCAAAAGAAAAGAACCAAAAGAAAAAGACACCCGGCAGCTTGGCCTGCGGCTTCCCTTGCAAAATTGCGTGCCGGGGCGTTGCCGGAAACTCGCTTCGCTCAGACAGTCCGGCAACGTCTCCCCCGCCCCTGCAATTTTGCTTCGGCTGCGCTGCATGGGATAAAAGGCCGCAGCCGCACAACAATGAAGACCGACTGGTGGAGGTATGGAATAGGGAAGTTGCCTCTGGTTCTTTGATAGTTTCAGATTACCATGCTTCCTTTAGCAGAAAGCCAGAGCATACGTTTTTTTGTTTTGGTGTTTGTATGCAAATTTTGATGTATTGATCTTTACGTATTTTTTTTGTTTCAAATTTTTTGCTGTTTTAAGGAGGAAGAATGCGCAAGGCCAAAGGATCGATGTTTATAATGTTTGTAAAGGCTATCAGAGCTGATAAGAGCGGCGCTTTTGACAAGTATTTGACCGACAGTGACCGGGAGGTTATTTCACAGGTGATCCTTCAGTCGGGCTGGTACCCGTATGAAACATACAAGAACTGCTTTAAGGCAGTTGCAGAGGTTATGGCAAACAACGACCCCAAGACACTGATTGAATGGGGCAGGGAATATGGTGAAGCAACAATGTCATCCATCTACAAGACTGTTGTGAAAAAGGATGATGTCGTTTCGGCCATGGACACCTATCAGAATGTGTTTAAAAGCCAGTTTGATTTTGGAGAAATAAAGTGTGATGTGACCGGCGATAATGAACTGGAGATAACCATTTCCGGTTTCGACAAGGATTTGAACAATGGTATTACGTTGCTCTTGGCTGGATAAGCAGGACTGTAGAGCTTGTTGCTAAAAAAGATGCAAGGGCCTCTATTGTTAAACCCGCGTTCGACAGTTGTAGGCCAAATTACGTTTCCAAATGGGGTCTCCCCGACCGTAAGTACCGGAAATTCCTACATCCGTCCTTTTGTCGACCAAAG
>MZGQ01000056.1:7233-24448 GCA_002085115.1 Desulfococcus sp. 4484_241 | reverse complement strand
GCCGGGCTTAACTCGCAGGCGACGGGCCAGGATGTTGTTGACGCGGTCAATTCGACCCTGCCGGTGTTAAACGGCGACCTGCACAGGGCGGTGTTTGAGGCGATGCGCGGTGCGCGCGGGGCGGTGCGGACGCACATGAATGCAAAAAGAGGGCTTAATTCCGGCGACGGCATGGATGTTGACGGCAATGCCTGGGTCAAGGCGTTTGGTTCCTGGGTGGACCAGGATGACGATAACGGCGCCCTTGGCTACAGCGCGGACAGCTACGGAGTGGTTCTTGGCGCCGACGCGGATGTCACGGACCGTGCCACCATCGGAGCGGCTTTTGCCTACACAACCACCGATATCGACGGTGACGGAGTGAGAAGCCACGACGCCGACATAGACAGTTACGAAGCGATCCTGTACGGCAGTTACAGTCTTGGCAATGACATCACAGTGGGATGGCAGGCCGACATTGCCACTCACGACAACGACATAGAAAGAAACATTCCTTTCATGGGCCTGACAGCGAGGGCGGATTATGACAGCTGGAGCGCACATGTTGGCCTTGACGTTGAAAAGGCATACGCCATAGGAAAGGACACCACGTTCACCCCGTCGGTAAGGCTGGACTACTCCTACATAGACGAGGACGGCTACATCGAGACAGGAGCCGGTGCGCTCAACCTGACGGTTGAGGGCATAGACTCTGACGAGCTGATAGTGACACTTGACGGAAAGATCAGCCACGAGATAGCAGCCAAGGCAACCCTGACAGCGAACCTTGGCGTGGGTTACGACCTGCTTGCCGACGAAGAGACGGTTGCGTCGACCTTTGCCGGCCTGCCCGGCGTGCCCTTCAACACCACCGGGATCGATCCGTCATCGCTGGTTGTGGAAGGCGGAGCCGGGGTTGAGATAGGAGACAGGGACGGTGTAAGGGTGACCCTGAGGTACGACTTTGAGGGGCGCGAGGACCTTACCAACCACTCCGCGTCACTCAAGGTTAACGTTCCGTTCTAAGTCTGGAAAACAGTTGCTACAGGAACGGCAGGATGGTAATATCTCACCATCCTGCCGTTTGTTATATTTTACCGGCATCAAGTGCAGGTTGTTTGCACAGGCCGGACAACCACAGCAGACCACAACAAACTTTAAAGAACAGAGGTGAAAATTGGCAGACAGCTCAGTTACAGGCAGCGGGGGCACCGGCCCCGGACAGGAGACAAAAGTTCTCAAGATACCGGTTCATCTGGCCATATCAGCAGCGGCCGAGAAGATAGATGCCGGGGATTTGCGGCCGGCGGAGATTCTTTTAAGGCAGGTTCTTGAGCGCCAGCCGGAAAACCCGCACGCCCTTCACCTGCTTGGGCTTATTGCCCACAAGGTTGGCCGTAGCGAGCTTGCGCTTGAGCTTATAGGAAAGGCGATAGAGAAAAAGCCGGACGAGGCGCGCTTTCACTCCAATCGCGGAGAGATATGCCGGCTGTTAAAAAGGCTTGAGGAAGCAGTGACCCATGGTGAAAAGGCAGTTGAACTGGCGCCTGACTCTCCGACCGCACACAGCAACCTGGGCATAGCCTATTATGACCAGAAGGATTATGACAGGGCAGAGGCATGCCAGAACAGGGCGCTTGAACTTGATCCAAACCTTGTTCAGGCCCATAACAACCTTGGAAGCATAAAGAGGGCACGCAAGGACAGGGCCGGGGCAATAGCCTGTTTTCAAAAAGCCCTGTCGATCAAGTCGGATTACCTGGAGTCCATGAACAACCTGGGGGCCATGCTGGTGGAGGAGGACCGGCCTGACGAGGCTGTCGAAATACTGGTGCGGGCATTGAAGATCAATCCGCGTTATGCCGAGGCCCACAATAATATAGCAAACGCATTTATGGTAAAGGAGCTTTACGACAAGGCAGGGGCAGCCTATACAAATGCGCTGCGCATCAAGCCCGAGTATCCCGAGGCCATGCTCGGTCTTGCCAGGGTCAACAAGGAGAACGACAAGCTGGATGAGGCTCTTGTGCTGGTAAAGAGGGTTCTTGAGATAGACCCGGAAAGGGAGGACGCTTATTGCCTGCGCGGTGAGATTCTTCTTAAAATGGGCAGCTACGCGGAATGCGGGGAGGCTTACAGACATGCCCTTTCCCTGAACGACAAGCTGATAAGCGCCCATATCGGGTTGGGCCAGCTTGAGATGGAGCTTGGAAACATCGACGAGGCAAAGCATCATTTCGAGCAGGCCATGGAGATTGATCCGGACGAGGTGGCCCCGTATGCTTTCATGGCGCAGGCGAAGAAGATGGAGCCGGAGGATCCGGTGGTCGCGCGTCTTGAAAAGGAGGCTGAAAACATAGACAGCATTCCGCAGATAAAGGCGATGTCGCTCCATTTTGCCCTGGGCAAGACGTATGACGACATAGGTGATTATGACCGGGCTTTTTCCCATTTTCTTGAAGGGTGCCGCATGAAGCGGGCCCGTATACAGTATGACCCGGATCTCCAGGACCGTTTTTTCCAGTCGGTGCGGCAGTTCTTCACCAAAGAAAGGATAGAGCAGCTGAGTGGCGCGGGCGACCCGTCCGGTGTGCCGATATTCGTGCTTGGCATGCCCCGCTCAGGGACCACGCTGGTGGAAACCATACTGGCCAGCCACCCGGATGTTTTTGCGGCAGGTGAACTGCATGACATGCTGAGAATAGCAAACCAGCCAAAGCCCGGCGTCAAGAGCGAGGGGTTTCCCCTGTCCATGCAGGGGCTGACGCGTGAAGACCTGGCGCAGATGGGGAAGCGTTATGTTACAGGGCTTCGCAACTACAGCGCAGACGCGCCCAGGATTACAGACAAGATGCCCGGCAACTTCATGGTTGTGGGGCTTATACACATCATACTTCCCAATGCCAGGATCATACATTTGAGGCGTAATGCTGCTGACGTCTGCCTTTCCGCGTTTACCAAGCATTTTGTAAAAAACAGCCAGTACTTCTCATACGATTTGACAGAGCTTGGCCGCTATTACGCCAACTATGCCGATCTTATGGAGCATTGGCGCAAGGTTCTTCCGGAAGGCGCTTTTTACGAAGTACAGTACGAAGATCTTGTGTCCGATCCCGAGACCAACACCAGGGCAATGCTGGAATACTGCGGGCTTTCATGGAACGATGCCTGCCTGTCTCCGCACAAGACGGAGCGAAGCGTGAAGACCGCGAGCGTTGCCCAGGTACGTGAACCGATCTATACCAAGTCGGTGGAGAGGTGGCGCCGTTATGAGAAGCACCTTGGCCCTCTCATGGAAGCGCTTGGCAAGTACGCACCGGTTTAGAAGCAGGACGGGCAAGCGTCTTTTGCCTGATGGCCGCACAGGATTTTTGCAAATGCTCCGGTATGCGGCCATCTTTCTTTTTTTCCCGGCAGCCGTCTTTTGGTTTGCCGGATGTGCGACTATTCCTTCTCCGCAGCAGCGGCTTGTCATGGCTGACCGCCTTGCCGCACAAAAAGGGTGGAAACGGATCCGGATCGATGGTTCTCCGTTTCCCCTTGTTGCTTATCTTCCATCAGACCGTAACAGGGTAAGGGGTGGAGTTCTTAATGTATACATGGAAGGCGACGGCCTGTCATGGAGAACCCGCACACGGCCTTCAACAGACCCAACGCCGGTTGACCCGGTTGCGCTGCGCCTTGCCCTGCTTGATCCGCGAAGGCCCGCGGCATACCTTGCAAGGCCGGGCCAGTATGTGCCGGGCGCGGAAGGACCGCCCTGTGACCCGGATTTCTGGCTGTCACGAAGGTTTGCCCCTGAAGTTGTTGCTGCCATGGACAGGGCGGTGACGTTTTTGAAAAACAGGACCCAAGCAGGGGCGGTTCGGCTTGTCGGTTATTCCGGCGGAGGGGCCATAGCCGTGCTTGTTGCGGCTGGACGCACCGATGTTAAAGAACTTGTCACAGTTGCCGGCAACCTTGATCATGCCCTGTGGACCCGGATCCATTTTGCTGACCCTCTTTCAGGGTCGCTGAACCCCGCCGATTCTGCTGAAAAGATCGCCTTGCTGCCTCAGGTCCATTTTGTCGGTGGCAACGACAGCAACATGCCAAGACAGGTAGCCGACTCGTTTGTCGCCCGCCAGGGCCGGGCCGGTTGTGCCAGGGTTGTTGTTGTCCCTGGTGTCGGTCACGGCAGGGGATGGCAGGAAAAGTGGCCGGGACTGCTGTTTGAAAACAGCCCCTCTTGCAACAAAAAGGGAGCTGATGCCGCCCAGTAACGGGCAATGAGGATGTTTCTTTTTTTGCTGCCCGCGCAAAAAGGGTGGAAGCGGGAATCCGGCTCGGGGGCTTGGATCTCAAGTCCTCCTGTTATCCGGGTTGTCTGGTTGCTGTTTCTGTTTGGCCATAAGAAGGATCTTCACATCTTCCTGATGCCTTGGAGAATTGATTTGCTGTTTTACTTCTATCAGAGTGTCTATATCAATCCAGTTGGCATCCACATCGCCATACCTGCTTACAATTTTTTTTCTCCATGCGTTTTCGAACGATACCCCTTGAAGAGAAAGCAAAAAATCGATGCGATCCGGGGCTACGCCGAGTTGAAGGATTTCATCCTCTTTGACGGGAACAGACAAAAAAACAGGAGAACCGAATTCTTCCAGAGCCTTGTTTGCGTTTTTGACGTTCTCGACCCGGCTGTCCAGCCATATATCAATATCCTTGGTGTATCGAGGCTTTGCGTGAAAGATAACCGCCAAGCCTCCGACAATCAGGTATCGGACATTGTGTTTTGACAAAAGCCAAAGTATGTCCTCAAAATCCTGAATGGTGTCCACAATGATCCTTTTTCACGATTCTTTGAGCCGTTCAGGGTTTACCTTTTTGATATCGTTTCGAATAGCCACCAGAGCAGACAGGCGGTCCTGGGGGGTCTGTTTCAGCCAGAACTCAAGGTCCCAATCATCCGCCTCGGCATAGCCGTGAGACAGATGCCCCGTTATTTTCTGTCTTCGAATTCGGGATCGTTCTTTTATCGTCATAAATTCAAACCGCCCGATCTTTTTTTGTGGGAATTAAAGAACAACCAACATTTTATTTTTTTACCAATCATAACATGTATACCCCAAAAGTTCAATTATTATATGGTGTTTTGTTTGCGACGCATTGATCCTGAACTTTTTATTTTGCCACCACGATTTGACTTTTTACGAGCAGATCAAAGGGTTGTTACAGCCTTCCCTCATATTCATCAAGGAATCGTTTGAAAAAGGTTTCCATGAACCTGTGGCGGTTCACAGCCATCTCTTTTCCCGCACCAGTCAGCATTCTGTCTTTTATCTTCCTCAATTTCACGAGGTATTCCCTGTAGCCGGTATCATCGGCCGAGTAGGCAGGGGCCTTTTCAACGTCGATATCCGGGGAGTGGAGCCTTGCGCCAATCTCGCCGGCAAACAGGTATGCCCTTGCGATGCCAACGGCGCCTATGGCGTCCAGCTTGTCTGCGTCAAACACCACCTTTGCCTCCAGCGTGGACGGCTCCGGGGGCCGGCGGAACCGGTGGGCGGCAATACAGTGAATGATGTTCTCTTTCTGCTGCCTTGAAAAAGGAAACCGGGCAAGGATCTCTTTTGCAAGAGACGCACCCCTTTGCGCGTGGCAAACATGGACGGACGGTTCATCCGGCCCGTTTCGGCCTATATCGTGCAGGTATGCTCCTGCAACAACAACGTCCGGGTCTGCACCTTCCCGCTCGCCTATGACGAGGCCCAGGCGTACCACCCGGAGCGTGTGGTCCCAGTCGTGACTGCCGCTTGAATTCCGGAAAAACTCCTTTGCTGTCTGTTCAAGATCTTCGAAGAGCGGTTGTCCAGGTGTTTTCATTTTTCATCCAGCAGCGCCACGACTCTTGCAGGCGCGGCGCTTGCCCGTTCTATTTTCAGCGGGAAGCAGGCTACCTTGAAACCGTGTGGCGGCAGCGCGGCGAGGTTTACCAGCCGCTCCATGTGCGAGTATTGCAGGCCGGCCTGGTGGGCCGCCCAGAACACCCCCTTCTTCTTTTTTTCCATTGCCCGTTTTGCTTCAAGATCCAGCGGTTCGTCCCAGCCCCAGGCGTCTATGCCCATCACCCTGATCCCCTGGTCGTACAGCCACCGGGTAGCTTTGGCTGTGACTCCGGGGCCGTGAAACATGTAGTCGGGCATGCCGTAAAACCGGTCGCACCCGGTACGAACCAGTACGATGTCAAGGGGCTTTAGCGAATAGTTCATGCCGGCCAGAGCTTTTTTGAGATCTTTTTCGGTAACGGGATCGCCGCGCTCCTTGTGTGTCATGTCAAGCATAACGCCGTCGGAAAAAAACCACTCCAGGGGAAGCTGCTCTATCGTCATGGCCGGCTTGCCCTGTATGGTGCTGTTATAGTGCCAGGGAGCGTCCACGTGGGTCGTGCTGTGCGTGCCCAGCCTGGTTATCTCCTCGGTGGCCCACCCCTCGCTGTTTTTGAAAAGCTCAGGGTCCACGCCCAGCAGGGACGCTGCCTGGGCAGCACCGTGGGCATGATCGAAGTAGGAGATATGTATCGAGTCAAATGACTCCTGCCCCTTGGGTGTTGAGCGTATGCCTGCTGAAAGATCGACAACTTTCATACGGAGATACTTTTTTTTTGCGGTCAGTTGCAGTAATCCCTGCCACCCTCCTTCAGCCATTGGCTGACAAAGTGTCTCGTTACCGTTATGTCCATGTTTTGCTCCCTTGCAAGAGAGACGAGCTTTTTAAGGGCGTTGTTTGCTGCTATCGGTTTTCCTGTAAGCGCGTAAAGTTTTGTGCTGCGTTTCAGCCAATCTATGCCGTCGGTATAGTTGCCCAGGCTTATTGCACATTCCGACATGGAAGCAAGGTCATCTGCCAGTGCGGTGAGACATTCCGCCTGCCTGTCAGCTTCATAGGCTTTTTTAAAAAAAGCCAGGGCATCCTTGTTGCGCCCCTCCTTTTTCATGAGATGCCCAAGACTCGCATTTACCGTTGCAACATGGTCCAGCCGGTCGGGGTCAATACAGGAGAGCGCTTTTTTCAGGATTTTTTCAGCTTCCCCGAGCTTTCCAAGCTTGGTGAGCAGAACGCCGCGGTTGTTAAGGACAGGGGCGCAGCTTCCGCTTGCGCCGGGGGCGAATTTTTCAGCCATCTCCAGGATTGCCCCGGCCTCTTCATATCTGCCCTCCCTTATCAGGGCGGCAGCCTTGTTTGCCAGGGCCTGTAACGCACCGGCCGTGTCGCCGATTGCCGAATATATTGAAAAAGCCTCGTCAAAAAGTGCGACGGCATCGGATGGTTCGCCCATGAACATGTATACGTTTCCCATGTTGTTCATGCACATGGCGATACCCCTCTGGTCGTCGGCAAGGGTAAAAAGGGCGTGGGCGCTGACCAGTTGTTCCGGTAAGCCGCCGGAGCCACGCTCCGGGCAGAGCATGCCGCAAGGCACAAAGATGCCATGGCCGCGAAAAGCAAAAATTTTTTCATGACTGTTTCTTCCCATCTGTCAGGGTTTTGCGAAAATAGACACAAGACCCTTTTTTCAATGCCTGTAAAAGGCCACTGTCCAGTAACGTTTCTGCCTCTCTTTTGGCCGTGTTTTCCGATATGCCGAGCCCTGCCGCCATATCGGCCACGGTGACAGGCCTTCTTGATGCAAGCTGAAGGATTTCCGGTTTAATGTCCCGGTCAGCCCGGCCTGACATTGCCTTTTCAAACGTAACGTCCATATGCCGCTGTCTGCCCAGGGCGGTGTAGAAATCGGCCATGGTTTTTTCAGAAGCCTGTTTCACGGAAGGATCCGCCGGCGGCCTTACAGCGGTGTTCACGTAAACCACATCCGGGCTGATCCGGTCCACCAGAGGTTTAAATGCAAGGGCATCGCTCACAGACGCGTTGATTCCCTCCATTATAAAAATTTCGAGCCACAATTTACCTGTATACTCATCCGCAAACGTGATTATGCCCTCGGTCATTTTGTCAAAGGTGACAAGGCGGTGGGGCCGGTTTATGGTCAGGAACTGTTCGGGGGTGCAGGCATCAAGCGACGGGATCACAATATCAGCACCCATTACAGAGTCCCTGACCTCGGGCTCGGACAGCAGTGACCCGTTTGTAAGCAGGGCCACAGGCACAGGGGTGATTTTTTTTATCTGTGATATGATTTTGCCGATATCGCTGTTAAGGGTAGGCTCTCCTGACCCTGCAATGGTGATGCAATCCGGCGACACGCCCTGGGCCAGCCTTGCTTCAAGCTGGTGTAAAACATCGTCGGCCTTCCTGTATGGCCGGCGGGTAACCGTTTTTGACGACGACTTTCCAAGCTGGCAGTATATGCAGTCATAGGAGCACAGCTTGAGCGGGATAAGGTCGATTCCAAGGGATCGGCCCAGCCTTCTCGATGGCACGGGGCCGTAGACCAACAGTTCCTGGTTGCTGTCTGTCATGCTGCCGTCCTGTATGCTTCGTCAATGCGGTTCATGACATACTCCACCATTCCTGTATCGCCGGGCTCGATATCGAAGCAGTAACCGTCCTCGCCGAGCAGTCCTCCTGGAACAAGGTCCCCGAGTCCGTCCGGGTCGGTTATCATCTCTTTGTAAAAGCACACCGAAAGCCAACGATTATCCGGGTCGTCATCAATCACGTCAACCATTACAAAAAGCTCTTTCTCCTGCCCGTTTCGCCTTGCCCTCAATGAATAACTGATGGCCGGCCTTGCCTTGAAGAAAACGGTGACGTCCCGGTTTTGTTCAAGGTGCTGCTTTAAAGCGATGAAAGCGGTTTTTGTACCCCCTTCTTCTTCTTTCCATGAGCTTATGAAACGGTCCAAATCTTTTGTTTCTGTCATTTTGTTTCCTCCAAAGACAAACCTTTCGCCAACAGTGTTGATTCGTAACGGTTGCATATGTTGATAAAGTCGTCCACGTCAAGAGTTTCCGCCCTTGCGCCGGGCCGCACTCCGGCCATAGACAGAACATGTTCCCATCCACGGCCGTCCAGGCCGGGCAAGCCGGTGGAAAGGGCGTTTTTTACGGTTTTTCTCCGTTTTGCAAAAGCGGCTTTTATGATATCAAAAAAGAGACGCTCACTGCAAACCATGTTTCGCGGGCGCTCCTTGAACGTAATTTCTATAACCTCCGAGTGTACACCCGGCCTTGGGAAAAACAGGTCAGGCCTGAGGCGGGCCACAGTTTTTACCGATGCGCAGTAGCGCAGGGCGACCGAGATCCTGCCATAGTCCCTGCTTCCCGGGCCGGCGGTGAGCCGCTGCGCCAGTTCCTGCTGAAACATGAGCACGGCACGGGATACCGCCTCCCGTTTTTTTACAAGCTCAATGAGAATCCTCGATGATATGTAGTAGGGAAGGTTGCCTATAACGACAAGTTTTTTCCCCGCCCTGTGGCATATCTCTGTTATGTCTGTTTCAAGTATGTCCCGGTGCAGGATGGTCACGTTTTCAAGCCCGGCCGCTTTTATCGATTCTGCCAGTGGCTCTATAAGCCTGGAATCGGTTTCAACAGCGTAAAGCATTGACACGCGCCTTGCCGCCGGGATTGTCAGCACGCCCGTGCCTGCCCCGATCTCGACAACGACATCACCATCTTTAAGACCGCAGCGCCGGACGATCATTTCGGCAGCCTGCCGGTCGCACAGAAAGTTCTGGCCAAGGCTCTTTTTTGGCTCTATCCGGTGTGCCCTTAAAACCGTTTTGGGAGATTGCATGAAAGACGTTCTGTAAGTTGTTTGAAATACCTTTGCAATAAAGTTTTGACATACCGCCCTGCAAGCCGTATATTTCAGTTTATAGTAAAATTGTGACTGCAACACCACCAAATTTACCGCAAGAGGGAAAAATTTACGTTTTTGTTTTGCATGCCAAGGCCCCAACTTTTCGGTTGTTGAAAAAACGGACCGTTCAAACATGCCATTAAAAAAACATTTCAAAGGTTTGTTGCTGATAGTCCTGGGGGGGCTTCTCGGCTTTCCGGTTTTCAGCATGACATACTATACAATGGTCAGAACATCAACGCCCGGGTTTTGCGCGTCCTGCCATGAGATCCAGCCAGCCGTGCAGGAATGGAGAAAATCCACACACGTCAACAACGGCCAGGGATTTGTCGCTGACTGCATGGACTGCCATCTTCCCGCTCCGCATGAAACAGTCAATTTTTTTTACACCAAGACGCTGCACGGCATAAAGGATATAGCCGTTCATTTTTTTGAAGGGGAGTACGACCGCGCAAGAAACAGGGAGAAGGCATACGCCACCTTCAAGAACGACAGGTGCCTGAAATGCCATCGCAACCTGCTTTACATCCCGGACAAGAGGGGGGCGATGCTGGCCCACAGGGACGTTGTCAACGCCCTGCCGGGAAGGGAGAAGCGGTGCGTGGATTGTCACAGGAACCTGGTTCACAACATGGCGCAATTTTACCAATACAAGCAATACAAGCGGTAAGGAGCTTTTTTGACGTCCCGGTATTTAGCAGGCGCCCATGCTTTTTACAGGGGAAAGCAGGAAAATGTTTCCGATTTGCAAAACAGGAGTTTTTCGCAAAATCAGGGAAAAATGCAGGATGCCGTCCCGGCGGGGGTACTGTTGCACGCCGCAAACAAAAACTGCGGTTTGACACCCTGGAATGTAAAGAAAGAAAGTCCATTTATGGATAGAAACCAGTTAAGGGGGGAATCATGAAATCATATTTAAGGTTTTTTGCAATAGCCGCCGTAAGTCTCTGGGTCGCGGCGGGCTGGGCCGCCGATGTTAAGCCGGACATGGGCAAGGTAAAGGAATTTCGAATTGAGCGCAGCATATCTGAAGCCGGGATTGCCTGCATACAGTGCCACAAGAGGGAAACACCCGGGATTTTTGCCGACTGGGCAAACAGCCGTCATGCCAATGCAAACATCACATGCATAGACTGTCACAGGACCGAAGAGTATTCCCCGGATGTCAGCAAGGCCCATTACAGGCAGTACCAAAACAGCAAGGATCCGTGGGCAGCCCGCAAATACCGGGTGCCTGTGAGCGCAGTGGTCACACCAAAGGACTGCTCACGCTGCCATCCGAACGAGGCCGAGGAATATGCCAGAAGCAAGCACGCCAACACGCTTGAGATAATCTGGAAGATCGATCCGTGGCTCAGGCATGGTATGAGCAGCGAGGTTGAGCGCAGGTCAGGATGTTTCTCATGCCACGGAACGGTCGTGTCTCTGGATAGCGAGGGGAACCTGGACCCTGCAGCATGGCCCAACGTGGGGGTCGGGCGCATCAACCCTGACGGCAGCAAGGGCAGTTGCACAAGCTGTCATACCCGTCACAGGTTTTCCCTGATGGAGGCGAGAAAACCCGAGGCTTGCGGCCAGTGCCACCTGGGACCGGACCATCCGCAGATGGAGATCTATGCCGAGTCCAAGCACGGTGCGATTTACAAGGCTTTTGGGGATGGTTATAACTGGACCGCCGCTCCGGGAACATGGACGGCCGGGGTTGATTTCCGCGGCCCCACCTGCGCGTCCTGCCACATGTCAGGCGCAGGGGCGGTGAAGACCACACACGATGTTACAGAACGTCTTTCGTGGGAACTTCAAGCCCCGCTTACCATTCGTCCCGAAGAGTTCAAGGCGTTTGCCGCGAAAACCAACTGGCAATCTGAAAGAGAAAAGATGCAGGCCGTTTGCATGCAGTGCCATGGGAAAACATGGGTTATAAACCACTATGAAAAACTGGACAATGTAGTGACCGAGTATAACGATGTATATTTCAAACCGGCCAGGGCCATGCTGGACACCCTGTATGAAAAGGGGTTGCTGGACAAAAGCCGGTTTTTTGACGAGCGCATGGAGTTGGAATTTTACGAACTGTGGCATTACGAGGGACGCCGGGCCCGTATGGGGACGGCCATGATGGCGCCGGACTATTCCTGGTGGCACGGATTCTATGAATGTAAACATCAATACAACCTGTTCATGGAAGAGGCCCGCCACATGATTAAAAACAACAGAAAGGCGCAAAAGGCCGAAGATTTTCCAGGCGCCACGGGAAGCACCCGGAAACCAGCGGCTGTGCCCCCGGTAAAATAGACATGGGTTTGCACAGGATAGATAGATGCACGCTGCGGTATGCCGAAGGTTGGCAGGATATGCATTGCAGCGTACTGACAACAGGCAGAAAAAGGAGCACCACCCGGGATAGAGACAAGTGGAACCAAAAATTTTTATCAAGATATTCGGGCCATATTGACTTAAGTCAATGAAAGGCTTTTGGGGTGATGTATTATCGGGGCAAACAGGAAAGAAGAACGAACCATACAAACAGTCAATAAAACAAGGAGGAGAACATGTTTTGTTATCAATGTGAACAGACGGCAAAGGGACAGGGGTGCGAGAAAGTCGGTGTGTGCGGCAAGCAGCCGGATGTCGCGGCCCTTCAGGAGCTTTTGCTTTACGCGGTCAAGGGACTTTCAAGGGTGGCCCTGGCCGGCCGCAAGGTGGGGGTGAGAGACAACGGCGTGGACAGGTTTGCCTGCGAGGCGATCTTTTCCACGCTGACAAACGTGGATTTCGATCCCGACAGGTTTGTTGAAATGCTTGGCAAATGTGTCGCCTTGAGGGATGAGCTTGCCCGCAAGGTAAAGGATGCCGGTGGAACGGTGGAACAGACAGGTGGCCCTGAGTCCTTTGTGCCCCCACAGACCATGGATGAGATGGTTGCACGCGGGGAGGAAGTTACCGTAAGGCCGGATTCGGGTGATCCCGATATCATTTCCCTGAAGCAGACCCTGGTGTTTGGCTTGAAGGGCGTGGCAGCGTATGCCGATCACGCCGCCATTCTGGGCCGGGAAGACGATGCCGTGTACGATTTTGTCCACGAGAGCATGGCCGCAACCCTTGAGGACAAAAGCCTTGACGAGATGCTTGGCCTCGTGCTGAAGTGCGGCGAGATAAACCTGCGCACGATGGAACTCCTGGATGATGCCAACACCGGCACATACGGCCACCCGGTGCCCACGGAAGTCCCCCTTGGCGCGAAAAAGGGTAAGGCGATTCTTGTGTCCGGCCATGACCTTGCCGACCTTGAAAAGATATTAAAGCAGACCGAGGGCAAGGGAATCTACGTTTATACACACGGCGAGATGCTTCCCTGCCACGGTTACCCGAAACTCAAGGCGTATTCCCATTTCTACGGCCATTACGGCACTGCCTGGCATAACCAGGCAAAGGAGTTTGCCGAGTTTCCCGGCGCGATTATTATGACAACAAACTGCATACAAAAGCCCAGGGAAACTTATCATGAGAATATTTTCACCACCGGCCTGGTTGGATGGCCCGGAGTGACCCATATCGCTGACAAGGATTTTACCCCGGCCATAAACAGGGCACTTGAGCTTCCAGGGTTTGAACAGGATATTGACAAGGGATCTGTCATGGTGGGGTTTGCCCGCAACGCGGTCCTGGGAGTTGCGGACAAGGTTATAGAGGCTGTCAAGAACAAACAGATCCGCCATTTTTTCCTGGTTGCCGGGTGTGACGGCGCAAGGCCCAGCCGCAACTACTACACAGAGCTTGTTGAAAAGATCCCGGACGATTGTATTGTCCTGACACTTGCATGCGGCAAGTTCCGCTTTTTTGACAAGAAACTCGGTGACATAGGAGGTATTCCAAGGCTGCTGGATGTGGGCCAGTGCAACGACGCATATTCGGCCATACAGATAGCATCTGCATTGGCTGACGCGTTTGACTGCGGGGTGAATGACCTTCCCCTTTCCATGATCATTTCCTGGTACGAGCAGAAGGCGGTCGCAATCCTGCTTACGCTGCTTTATCTGGGAATCCGCGACATACGGCTTGGGCCGACTCTGCCCGCGTTTTTTACGCCCAATGTTCTGAAGGTGCTGGTTGACAAGTTCAATATCATGACCATAACCACGCCTGACGAGGACCTGAAGGCGATTTTGGGATAAAAAGGTTGGTCTGTGCTTTTCTTTGCAGCGCCAAAGAGAAGTGTGAAAAAATATGCCCGTCACGGCATGGCCTTTGGCTGCCATACTGTGACGGGCATTATACTTTCATACCGCCAGGTGTGTCAGAAGCGACAAAAGCTGGGCACAGCCAGGTTGCATCTTGACCTGTTGTTTTGCCTGAGGCGTAATTTTGCAAGCCGGCACAAAAAGCAGCTTTTTGAAAACCGCTCTTGGGTTTTAGCCCAAATTCCATTGACAGGGGTAGCCTGATCTAATACCGTGCTTTATGAAAAAGTTGTCTTGGTGGTTTTAACCCTGAACGTGCCGGTCTGTCCAATCTCTCTCCCCTCGAGTTTTTAGCCGGGTTGGGATGGTAACAGGCCGCTGTGAGGGCGTTCGCATCAAAAGCTTGAGAAAGGAGATGAAATGGAGCCGGATGAAATAATAGATGGTTTGTTCAAAGAAATAGATTCTGCATTGAAGGAGATGTCCAAAACAAAAGACGTAAGCACAAAAGAGACATACAGCCGAATAGTAAAGAATTTGTGTGAATCACAGGGCGTGTTTCTGGGGCTGGCAAGTGAAATTATGGGCTTTGATCTTGATGACGATGATTGGGATTACAATGACGACGATTGATATGAATCGCCAAAGGCAGGGTGTTTTGCAAAAACACGCTGATTTTCCCGGTTGAAAGGCCTGGTCAGAGTTTTCTTGTCCGGGTCCTGCTTTTTCTCTTCTTTTTGGGGAGCCGTTTGCTTGGGCCTTTTTTCCTGGTAGTACCATTCCAGGGAGATGATTCTGTTTCCGGGGCGTCCTGGCTGCCGGCTGCATCCTCCATCATGGCCATGGCCATTCGCTCTTCAAATTCCAGGGAATCGATGACTGCCGCGCCTACAGATTGTGCAAACCTCATGATGGCCCTGTCCGAGCTTACCACGAGCGCCTTTTCCCGCTCTTTTGACGCCATTTTACAGATAACACTGTCTGCAGTCTGGCCGGGTCCTGAAAACCGCACGTCGATACCCCTGTATAGATCCCTTTGCGGATAGTGAACGGGAGCGCCGGTTCCGTCGAACACCACGGTAATGGAATGGGCCTTTATTTTCTTGTAGGCGGCAAGCTCGGCAATAAGGGCTTCCCTGCCATCCTGAAGGCTTTGCTGCTCTGCGCGGCTAAAGGCGGGAGAGCTGCGTATAAGATTGTAGCCGTCTATGATTATATGGATTGACATCGGTTGCCACGTAAAAGAACCGCTAAGGCCGGTTTAACCCTGGTCCCCATCAGCCGAAAGCGGATGCTGCTTGCATCTATATCCGGTTCAGGAGATCAAGGAGACGGTCAAGGTCGTCGTTGCTGTAAAACTCGATTTCAATCTTTCCGCGTTTGCCTGTTCGCCTGATCCTGACCCTGGTGCCAAGGGCGCGGGCAAGGTTGCTTTCCACGTCCGAAAAATATGCATCGTTTGAACTGTTTTTCTTTTTGTCTTTTTTTGCAGCTTTTTCTTTTGTTTGGGCCCCGTCCTGTTTGACCAGTTCCTCTGTCTGACGCACTGAAAGCCCTTTTGACAGAATCGCCTGCCACAAGCTGTTTTGCTGCTGCGGGGTGCGGGCCGCAAGCAGCGCCCTGGCATGGCCCATGCTTATTGCGCCGTCTGCGATGCTCTCTTTTATATGTTCCGGAAGATTGCGGAGCCTTAAAATGTTTGCCACCGCGGACCGGCTTTTGCCAACAGCCTGTGCCACATCTTCCTGTGAGAAACCAAACTCCTTTATCAGCATGTAATACCCCTGCGCCTCTTCCAGGGGGTTGAGGTTTTCACGCTGAACATTTTCCACGATGGAATATACAAGGTGCTGGGTGTCAGAGATTTCCCTCACAAGTGCCGGAATGCGCGAAAGACCGGCCAGCCTGGCAGCGCGCAGGCGGCGTTCGCCTGCCACAAGCTCAAACCCCCCGTCCGATTTTCTCACAACCACCGGTTGAATGATACCATCCTTTTTTATTGACTGGGCAAGGGATTCCAGTTCCCGGGGGTCAAAGCTGGCGCGCGGCTGAAAACGGTTCGGATGTATAAGGTCTATGTCGCACATGATATAGTCATCAGACCCGCCATCCTGCGCGGTTATCTCCGGGAACAGCGCGTCAAGCCCTCTTCCAAGGCCTCTTTTTTTAACAACAGTTTGTTTTTTCTGCTGTTTTTCGGACTGTTTTTTTGTCATGGTTATCCCTGATCCTTTTCCAGCAGCTCCTTTGCCAGAGCCATGTAGGTTTTCGAGCCTGCCGATGAGGGGTCGTAGAGCAATATAGGCAACCCGAAACTCGGGGCTTCTCCCAGCCTTACGTTTCTTGGTATGCGGGTTTTGAACACCAGGTCGTGGAAATGCGCTTCCGCGTCTTCAATAACCTGGTTTGACAGGTTTGTGCGCTGGTCAAGCATGGTAAGCAGTATACCGGAGATTCTCAAGGACGGATTTACAGCCATTTTTATCCTTTTTACGGTCTGCAGCAGCAGGCCCAGTCCTTCAAGAGCGTAAAACTCGCTTTGAAGTGGTATGAGCACAGAGTCGGCCGCAGACATCGCGTTTATGGTGAGAAGGCTCAGCGATGGGGGACAGTCGAGCATTATATAATCATAAGAGTCGGTTAATGGCGCAAGCAACTTCTTTAGGGCTGTTTCCTTGCCCGGCATGTCAACCATCTCCACCTCGAAACCGGAAAGCTCCACCCTGGAGGGAACAATGTAAAGACGTTCAATTACCGTAGGCTTAACAACAGAAAGAATATCGGCTTTTCCGATTAGGGCATGGTACAGGCTTTTGCCAAGCCCCCTTTTGTCTATCCCGATACCTGTCGTGGCGTTTGCCTGAGGGTCGCAGTCAACAAGAAGAACGTTTTTTGACAGTGATGCCAGGGCCGCGGCAAGATTTATGGCCGTGGTTGTTTTACCCACGCCCCCCTTCTGGTTTGCTATGCATATCGTTTTTGCCATAAACCGTTAATTACCATAAAACGTTGTGTTTGAAAAGAAGATATACTATCGTAGAAAACCTGTCTGCAGGTTTTGTATTCGGGCAAGGATTGCAGATACTGTTCTGCAACCCGCTTTTCACCCTTGTTTTTAATGAACAAAGAATCTGTCTATGCTGTTTTCAAAAAAGCGCCTGTTTTTGAGCATGATTGTATTGGTGAGTGTCTGGCTGGTCTTATCCTCTTTTGCCGGTGCCTTGACGATCTCGGAGGAGGAAAAGCTGGGA
>MZGQ01000056.1:0-7212 GCA_002085115.1 Desulfococcus sp. 4484_241 | reverse complement strand
AGTATGTGCAAAACAGGTACAGGTTTGCAGATGACCGTTTTTGCAATATTTACATAAACAGGCTGGGCAAAAGGCTGGCGGCGGCATTTCCAAACCAGGTGTTTGATTTTCGTTTTTTCATAATACAGGATGACACCTACAATGCGTTCGCCGCGCCTGCCGGGTATGTTTTCGTTAACACGGGCCTTATCAATGCCATGACATCAGAAGATGAGCTGGCCGGGATAATGGCTCACGAGATAGCCCATGTGTACTGCCGCCACATATCAAAAAAAATAGAGCAGTCCAAGAAGATAGGGCTTGCGACTCTGGCCGGCATGGCGGCAGGCGTGTTGTTGGGTGCCGGTGGCGTGATTCCTGGTGATGCTGTTGCAATTGGCTCGGCCGCCGCAGGGCAGGCAGCATCTCTTGCATACAGCCGCGAGGATGAGAGGCAGGCGGATCAAATCGGGGTAACCTATCTCTGCAGGGCCGGGTACAGCCCGGCCGGGCTGCTTTCCATGTTAAAAAAAATAAAAAGCAAGGAATGGTTTTCCAAAAAGGATTTCCCCACATATCTTTCCACCCATCCCGGTACTGATGAGCGTATCATGTATATCGACAGCATAATGTCTTCTCATGCCGTTGGTCCTTGCAAAAAGCGGGGCAGGCATTCGGGCAGCGACGCCTTTCCCGTCTTTCTTGCAAGGATAAAGGCTCTTTATACCGATGAGGATTCCGCGCTTTCCCATTTTTCCGCAGGAGTGAAACAGAATCCCGGTTCGATGATCGACCGTTACGGCTACGGCCTGGTTCTTTGCAGGAAGAACAGGACAGCCGAGGCGATAGACCAGTTCCGCAAGATCCTTGACACGGAGCCGTTTAACATTCACGCTCTGATGGCGTTGGGGGAAACATACTATTTGGCCGGGAATTACAAAAAGGCCATGGCGATTTTGCAGAATGTCTCACCGGGTGGTTTTTACAGCACAAAACGCAATTTTCTTCTTGCAATGGCAGCCGACAGGCTTGGTATGAAGAAAAAGGCGCTTGTGCTTTTCAGGCAGGTGGTCCGGGACTCGCCCGGCGACCTTCCGGCGATCTACGGGCTTGGCAAGACGTCAGGAGAGGTCGGCAACCTTGAGGATGCACATTTTTACCTTGGCATATACTACAGCAGGAGGGGAGATATAAAAAACGCTCTTTTCCATCTTCAAAAAGCCCTTGAGCTTGCAAAAGAAGACAAGCGAAAAGACAGGATAAACAGTATCATGTCAGAGCTTGAGTCAAGGAGAAAAAAGCAGCATTAAACAGTTAAATGGGCTGCTCCATTAAGGAAGCAGGCAGACAAAAAAAGGGGCGCGCTGCAAGGCGCGCCCCTTTTATTTTCTTTCACCTGAAACGTTCCGCCTTTGTTTTAGTGGGTGAGAAGGGCGGTCACGGTTTCGGTCATTGGTGATGCAAAGATAAGGATCAGTGAAATTACCAGAGCATAGATACACAGCGATTCAATCATCGCAAGACCTATCAACATGGTAACGGTGATCTTGCCTGATGCTTCCGGATTCCTGGCGACACCTTCTGCAGCCGCCTTGAGACCGAGGCCCTGGCCTATACCGCAACCAAACGCCGCGATAGCAATACCGAAACCCGCTGCCGTAACACACGCGATAAAAAATTTCAATGCTTCAGCTTCCATTTACTCTACCTCCTTGGTTTTGAAATTACAGTTGCTTCTTCCTTTATGCCGGTATACACAAAATGTTGTTGACAAGTTTTAATGAGCCTCCTCCATTGCGCCTGCAAAGTACATTATGGAAAGCAGGAAAAACACAAATGCCTGTACAAACGCTACAAAGATTCCAAGCGCCATGATTGGAAGCGGGGCGAAGAAAGCGCCGCCCAGCATGAACAGGATGGCAAGAACCGATTCATGCCCCATCATGTTTCCAAACAGACGAAACGTGAGGGAAAGCACCCTGGCAAGGTGGCCTATGATTTCTATAGGAAATATAAGAGGGGAAAGCCACCAGACAGGGCCGAGGAAATGCTTGATATATTTAGCTCCATGGTACTTCACGCCTATGTAATGCGTAAACACGAAAACAACGAGGGCGCATGCCAACGGAGTGTTGATGCTGGCCGTTGGCGGAAAGAATCCAGGGACAAGACCTATGAGGTTGGACACGCCTATAAAAATGGCTATGGTTGCGGCAAGGGGAAAGAACCACCGCCCCTCTTCGCCGGTAACACTTACCATGAACTCCTCGATTCCCGATATTACAACCTCCAGGAAGTTCTGCATCTTGCCTGGTATCAGCCTTATGTCTCTGGCGCCAAGTACTGCAAGGATCGTCAGCAGGGCCATTACCACCCAGGTGTATATTATATGAACGTTGCTGTGGGCAAAATGCTCAAACCCCAAGGCTTCAAACAGTTTTACGAAAAAAAGATATGGATGCTCCACTTTAAACAGCCTCCTTGACGATTAGTTTTTTTACAGCCAGTAGTGTTGCCAGGAATATACTGGCAACCACCACGGAAAGCCCAACAATCAGACCAAACGGATCCACAAACCGGCCTGCGATCAGGATAAACAGGATAACACCGCTTATGGCAAACCGTATGTAATATTTTACCAGCACCGCGTTTTTGGATACAACGCGGCATGGAACAAACGCGTTTCTCACCGTGCGGGCAAGCAGATGGAAGTTTATAGTCACAAGCAGTCCTCCGCAGGCAATACCGGCGGCAAACCCTGTGTCCAAAGTGACCCCGCCAACGGTCAGACACGCAAGCAGGATCCAGTTCGCACGCTTGACAAAATTTAAAATGCCCTGCTCTATGCTTGTGCTGTTATCCATCTTTGTTGTCCGGTTTTTTGTCTTTATCCTCTTTGCGAAGTTTGTTCATTGCATGAAAAATGTTTCTAAACCCCGCAACAATACCCAACCCCAGGAATACGAAGGTGAACACGGGGCGGGTGCCAAAAGTCGCGTCCAGATAAATCCCTGCAAAAAGCCCGATAAATATGGACAGAACGATAGACAGCCCCAGACTGCTGTAATAAGCCAGCTCCCTTATCGAGCGCCGTGTGTCTTCCTTCATATCATCCTGTCAGATTAAAGCGATATGATTAACATTTTTTTTTGTTGCCTTTACAATTATATCTGTCTGAATCAACGGAAGATTTAACCCAGGTTTAACACCTGCTGCATCAGAGATGGTGGATTTGAGCAGGTTTTAAACTGTAACATATTGATTTTATTGGTTTAGGCTAAAAATGTTTTGAAGCATAGTGGCATAAAAAACACCTGTTAAACCTGGGTTAATGTGCTGCGGTTTTGTTTTTTACCTCGTGTCCATCCATTTTGTTATGAGGACACGAAAAATGTTTCCAATTCAGAAATGAGAAAAAGGCCATTTATGGATGGAAACTGCCTCTATGATTCAGTCTCGGCTATTATGCGCAGGCCTTCAAGTGTAAGGTCTGGTTCCACCGATTCTATGGATGACGACACGCTTGCGATCAACGGAGCCAGGCCGCCTGTTGCTATCACCCTCGCCGGTTTACCTGTCTCTTCCATTATCCGGCGGACGATTTCGTCTACAAGACCGGCGTACCCGAATATTATTCCGGATTTTATGCTGCCAGCCGTGTCACGCCCTACAACGCTTTCCGGCACAGTCAAAAGATCAACCATTGGCAGTTTCGATGTGCGTGAAAACAGGGCCTCGGCTGAAATACCTATGCCCGGCGCTATAACTCCGCCTTGATAAGCGCCCTCGGCGGACACCAGGTCAAAGGTGGTAGCGGTTCCAAAGTCGACTATGATCAGGTCGCATTTGTATTTTTCATGGGCCGCCGCTGCATTAACTATCCTGTCAGCGCCTATCTCGTTGGGATTGGAGTAGCGTATGGTTATGTTGCCGCACCTGCCGGCGCTTACCCACAGGGGGGACATTCCCAGGCGGGTTTTGCAGAAAGCGTCATAGATTCTCTCAAGCGGAGGAACAACCGATGATATTACCGTTTTCGAAACATCGGAAAATTTTGCGCCGGCCCCGGCGAAAAGACCGGAAATGACAACTCCCAGCTCGTCTTCCGTGCATTCCCTTTCCGTTCGTATCCTCCAGCTGTGCACTATGTTCCGTCCGTCAAACAGTCCCAGCACCGTGTTGGAGTTTCCTATGTCTATGGCAAACAGCATATCCCCTCCGTTAATCGGGAGCGTTCCTTATGGCATCCACGATCCTTACAGTTGTAACAGTGGTTTTTACGTCATGAGCCCTTACGATATTGGCTCCTCCGAGCACTGCCGCGGCTACCGCCGCCTGTGTTCCGGCTTCTGCGACAGGAGAATCGGGAGAAACTTCATGCCCGCAGTGGGTTTCCATTATCTTTCGGATAAAGGCTTTCCTGGATGGCCCGATCAGGATCGGCAGCCCCAGGCTTTGCAGTTCCCCGACCTTTTTTATCAGCGTAAGGTTGTGTTCCACTGTCTTGCCGAACCCTATGCCGGGGTCAACGATTATGTGTGCCCTGGGGATACCGGCTGCTTCTGCGCGGTTGGCAGCGTCGTTGAGAAACCCGATGATTTCCCTTGTCACGTTCCGGTAATGGGGAGCCTCTTGCATGGTTTTCGGGGTGCCAAGCATATGCATGAGAATTACCGGCACACCAGCGTCCGCCACCAGCGCGGCCATTTCCGGGTCCTGACGCATCGCGCTTATGTCGTTTACCATGGATGCCCCTGCTGCAAGGGCTTCTTTTGCAACCTTGTGCTTGGTGGTGTCTATGGAGATCGGAACATCTATCTTTCCAGAAAGCCTTTCTATAACGGGAATTGTCCGTTCGAGTTCCGTTTCCACAGGGACAGGGTCGGAAAAGGGACGGGACGACTCTCCTCCTATGTCTATGATGTCCGCGCCTTCTTCCACCATTTGCCTGGCATGGGAAACGGCCTTGTCAAGCCTCTCGAATTTTCCCCCGTCAGAAAAGGAATCAGGGGTTACGTTCAATATTCCCATCACGAGCGTACGCTCGCCAAGCGGCAGCCTGTGTTTGCCCCATGAAAGGGTTTTTACGGTCATATCTCAATCCTGAGGATCCGGGGTATCTTCATCGTCCACGGATGGTTGTTCCTGACGGACGTTTTATAAGATCGTCAAGTTCGGCTCCAAGCACTGTCTCCTTTTCGATGAGCATTTTTGCAAGGGCGTGCAGGATGTCGATGTTTTCTTCGAGTGTCTGTTTTGCCTTTCGGTAAGCGGAATTTACTATGTTTTCCACTTCCGCGTCTATTCTTTTTGCGGTTTCTTCGGAATAGTCCCTGTGCTTGACCAGTTCGCGCCCCAAAAACAGCTGTTCATCATCCGAGGAGTATGAAAGCAGCCCAAGTTTTTCCGACATTCCCCATGCCCGCACCATTTTCTGGGCCCTGCCGCCAAGGGAGACGGCAATTTCGTTTTCCAGCTGATCCTTGAATTTGAAGTCCCTCTCTTCCGGCAGAAACCATGTCACCCCGGCGGCCCTTCCCCTTGGAATTATGGTTATCTTGTTGACCGCGTCGGTATCGGGCAGGAGCCTTGCAACGATCGCGTGCCCGCCCTCGTGGTACGCCGTGAGCTTTTTATCTTCCTCCCTTATAACCTTTGACTTGCGCTCCAGTCCCATGTACACCTTGTCCTTGGCGTCCTCAAAGTCGGCCATCTCGACCTTTTCCTTGTTCCGTTTTGCCGCGAACAGGGCAGCCTCGTTTACCAGGTTTTCAAGATCGGCTCCTGAAAAACCCGGTGTTCCCTTTGCAAGGGAGTCGATGTTGACATCATCGGCTGCCGGAATCTTTTTGATATATACATCCAGTATGGCGCGGCGGCCCCGTATATCGGGAAGGGGAACCACGACCTGCCGGTCGAAGCGGCCCGGGCGGAGAAGTGCCGGGTCCAGAACATCCGGCCTGTTGGTGGCCGCGATCAGTATGACTCCCTCGTTGGATTCAAACCCGTCCATCTCGACCAGGAGCTGGTTTAGTGTCTGTTCCCTCTCGTCGTGTCCGCCGCCCAGGCCCGCACCCCGGTGCCTGCCGACCGCATCGATCTCGTCTATGTATATGATGCAGGGGGCGTTCTTCTTGCCCTGCATGAACAGGTCCCTGACCCTTGCGGCGCCTACGCCGACAAACATTTCTACAAAGTCGGAGCCGCTTATGCTGAAGAACGGAACACCAGCCTCGCCGGCTATCGCTCTGGCAAGCAGGGTCTTGCCGGTCCCGGGTGGGCCCACAAGCAGCACTCCCTTGGGGATCCTCCCGCCAAGCCTGGTAAATTTTTGGGGGTCACTTAAAAATTCTATGATTTCACCGACCTCTTCCTTGACCTCGTCAATACCGGCCACGTCCTCAAATGTTACCCTGTTGGCCTCGTCGGACAAAAGCCTGGCCCGGCTCTTGCCGAACGAAAGAGCCTTGCCTCCCCCGGCCTGCATCTGCTTCATGAAGTATATCCAGATTCCCACAAGCAGGATCATGGGAAGCCAGGAGACCAGGGCGGAGATCAACCAGTTGGCTTCTGCAGGAGGTTTGGCCTCTATTATTACTCCCTTTTCCCGCAGTATTGAAATCAGGTCCTTGTCATCCGGAGTATAAACATTAAACCTTTCTCCATTGGTGCCAAGAGCGTGGATCGTTCTGTCCTGGATTGTTACACTTCTCACGCTTCCGCTGTCCACCATGTGAAGAAAATCGGTGTAGTTTATGGTTCTCTGTATTTGCCCCTGCTGGCTGAACATGTTGTAAAGCATCACCATCATCATTATAATAATCAGCCACAGGGCAAGGTTTTTGGAAAATTGGTTCAAAAGAGCCCTCCATTGTTCATATTTATATTGTGTTTACGGGATGCCCATTGTATTAAAAAAAACTTGAAAACAAAGGCATATAAAAATATCATCCGCTTTTTTTAAAAGGCAAGCAAAAACGTGATTCGGTAAAACAGGGGCAGGTAAGTACAGGTATCCAAAACAGTCCCGGCAAGATGAGGTGTTCCCGTTTTTTTCTTGCATTTACATATCATGGTATATAATATAAAAAATTTTTAAAAATTGAAACAACCGGATTGACAGGTTAACGGATTTAATCATCCGTGTTGTGTGGATTGTGCTGTCCGGGATGGGCAGCGCGGGAACCGCGGTAAAAAGCGGTTTGCAACAGTAACCCAGACAGATAAAGGAGG
>MZGQ01000120.1 GCA_002085115.1 Desulfococcus sp. 4484_241 | reverse complement strand
GAGTCGTCGCTGGTGGACAACAGGTACTTGCCGTCCAGCTTCTCCTCTTCGGCGATTTTTGCCTTGTTTATGCGAAGCTTGCCGCTCTTGAGCTCTTTGACATACCGCCCCATGGACTGGTGGGTAAGCAGGACGCAACCCGTCCTTGGTCACGGCCAAGCCGATCACCACCTGCGGCAGATCGGCACGCTTCTCCTTGGAATGGCCGTAGCGCCTGAGCCCCCGGTCGTCTTCCCGGTCCGTTTCGAAGTAGGTGCTGGTGGTGTCGAAGAACACCAGGTGAGGTTGGCAACGGACCAGAACACCTCGCGCTGGATGTCTTGCTCGTGTTCAAGCAGAAAGTCCATGGCGCGATACAGATGCTGAACTCTCAATGGCTTGTCCAAGTCGAGATAGACATCATTTTCGGCCCAGTCTTCCACGGCCAATTTGGAGTCCGGGGCCAAGGCTCGATTGGCCACCATGGCGAAAAGGGCGTCCTCAACGGGCGCGGTGAACTTGCGCCCGGCAATGGCCTTGTTCAGGTACTCGCTGATGCGCAGCCGGTCCCAGAGCTTCTTGAGGACGAAGGCTCCGCCCATGGGCTTTGCATCCAGGAACCGCACCTCCTCTCCGTGTGTCACCATGGCCTGTGCAGCCAGGGCGTCTGCGTCGGGGAGAAATCGGGACATGCTTTTGACAAGGCGACGAATGGCGTCCACGTCCAACCGGTCTTTGCGACCGAAACTGTAGAGCACTTGGGCGCGGACGCAACCACTGTCGGGGTCGCGGTAGTTATGTGCGAGACAAAGTACACGCCTCTGGCAGCCCAGAAAGAGAACAAACGGTAATCATTATAACCTCGATCCATCGTGACAATGGAACCCGGTGCCAATGGAAATTTACGGGCGACAGAAGCATCATGCTTTTTACCGTACCAGTTTTTCAAATTTATTCCGATTAAAAGCGGCAAGCGTTTGACTAACAAGACTTCCATGTCGTACCATTTTTATTCTTCTTGTGGTCTTGGTTGTTTTTTTATTTTGTTCAATAGAAGTTTACCATGTCCCACAAGGGAAATTCTTTCAATTAGGCGAGCATCATTTCGAAAAACCCCCTTCGGATTCAGTATGGCAGGGCTTCCCATAATGCAGGAAGGGGCTTATGAACCGGAACAAACCGATTTTATTGTCAGGGCTTTACAAAAAAGAGATGTTTTTATAGATGTCGGCGCCAATGTGGGGTACTACTCCTGCATCGCCCGCCATATGGGACGATACGTGGTTGCCATCGAACCGTTACTGCGTAACCTTCAGTTATGCGAACATGGATGTAAATGGATGGAATGATGTTGAAATTTTCCCACTGGCTCTTTCTTATAAACCAGGTATGGCCGAACTTTATGGAACAAACACAGCCGCATCGCTCATCAAAGACTGGGCAGGGATTTCCACCAAAAAAAGGCTTGTTCCTCTTAGTACGATGGATATACTTGTAGGGAAACGTTTTGAAAGCAGCAGGGTGGTCGTTAAAGTAGATGTTGAAGGGTCGGAATACAGTGTATTACAAGGATCGAAACAGCTTCTCTCTCAAGACCCGGCACCGTTGTGGATTGTGGAAGTCGTTTTGAAAGGGTTTTTCCCGGGTGGCTTCAATCCCGATTTTAAAGGTGTGTTTGATGTTTTTTTTGACAATGGATACACGTGCCGCGTGGTGGACAAAGAAACGACCGTCATTACAGAGGAAATGCTACAAAGATGGATAACAGGCAAAGATAAGATGCCTTGGAACTATTTTGTTTTTGAAAAGGAATAAGAGGATATTCCACCACTTCCGGAAGTAAACCAAACAAAGTTTAAAATCAACCGGTTAGGTTACTACCGCCATAACATCTTTTGCACAAACAGCGCCTTCCCGTAATATGAGAGGCGGGGAAACCGATACATCAACAACAGTAGAGCCAACTCCTCCGCGCAGCGGACCGGCATCCAGCATAAGGTCGGGCAGAACACCAAGGCTCTCCCTGACCATCTCCATGGTGTAACAGGATTTGCTTCCTGAAAGGTTGGCGCTTGTGCCGGTGACAGGGCCGCCAAAAGCCTCCACAATTGCCCGCGCCACCGGATGTGCCGGAACACGCAGCCCGATCTTGCCGGAGCCTGACAACAGGTGGCCCGGCACTCCGGGATCAGCCTCAAACACAAGCGTTATATCTCCCGGCCAGAAATGTTCAATCAGGCTTCGCGCGGTATCACCGACTTTCCTGGCAAGCCTGTCAACAAAAGAGACGTCTTTTACAAGCAACAAAACAGGCTTGCTTTCCGGCCGCCTTTTAATCAGCCTGACCTTTTCCACTGCATGCCGGTTCCACGCGTCAGCTCCAAGTCCGTAAAGCGACATGGTGGGAAAGGCCACAACGCCTCCGGAACCTATAATGTCACAAGCTCTTGCTATTAGAGCCGGATCAGGAAACGCCGGATCGATTTTAAATGTTTTACTGCCCCACTCCAAACTGGCTGGCCTTTCTCTTGACATCCTCAACCATCTCTTTTTTGTGCCTGTCCAGGGCCTTTGCCAGATCATCGTCGGATGCGGCCAGAATCTGGACCGCGAGAAACCCGGCGTTTTTCGCACCGGCCTTTCCAACGGCGACCGTTGCGACCGGTACGCCTGGCGGCATCTGCACGGTTGACAGCAAAGAATCCAAGCCGTTAAGAGGCGAGGCATCTATGGGAACTCCTATTACAGGAAGGGTGGTATGGGATGCTATAACCCCTGCAAGGTGAGCCGCCATGCCGGCGCCTGCTATGAAAGCCCTGATCCCGCGCTTACGTGCGGATGAAGCGAGCTTTTCGACAAGTGCCGGACTCCTGTGGGCCGATGCAACCGTCATCTCATACGCAACCCCGAACTTTCTAAGGACACCGGCTGCCTCCTCCATTGTGGCAAGATCTGAATCGCTCCCCATTACTATGCTGACCCGTGGCTTTTCCACAAGCCGTTTTAACGCCTTGCCCCCTATATCGCTCCTGTAATAAACACCCTCCCAGGATATCTTCGACACAGCCCCGTACGCCCTGTGAATCGCCTCCTCTATAGACTTGCCCAGGGCGGTTACTCCCAGGACCCGGCCCCCGTCTGTGATTATCTTCTTACCCCTGGCCTTTGTGCCCGCATGAAACGCTATAACATCCTTCATACGGTTAACGTTAGGCAGGCCGTTTATGACCATTCCTTTCTTGTAAGGCCCGGGATAACCACCGGAAGCCATGACCACGCAAACCGCAGCCCTGTCGTCTATGTCGAGCGAATACTCGTGAAGTTTTCCATCGCATGCCGCTTCAAACACAGGAACTATATCATTTTTAATTCTCATCATCAGCGGCTGCGTCTCAGGGTCACCAAAACGTACATTAAACTCCAGAACGTTTACCGTGCCTCCGTTTATCATAAGACCTGCATAAAGCACTCCCTTGTATTTGACCCCTTCGGCCGCCATCGCCCTGACGGTTGGAATCATCACGGTTTCCATGATCTTTCGTTGAAGATATTCATCAACAACAGGGGCGGGCGAATAGGCGCCCATGCCGCCGGTGTTGGGCCCGGTGTCCCCGTCGTGTATGGCTTTGTGGTCCTGAGATGTGGGCAGAGGAAGTACCGTCTCCCCATCGGTTATAACAATAAAAGACGCCTCCTCTCCAACGAGCCGCTCCTCAACTACGACGCTGTCTCCGGCATCGCCAAAAATCCTGTCCTTCATTATCTGCCTTAACGCGTCCTCGGCCTCCTTTACCGAAGAACACACAAAAACGCCCTTGCCGGCCGCAAGCCCGTCCGCCTTTACCACTACATCGCCGCTGCTTTCCCTTATATACATCAGTGCTTCGTCATAATTGACAAAGCAGCGTCCCGTGGCGGTCGGAATACCATACTTGACCATGATCTCCTTGGCATAGCCCTTACTGCTCTCCAGCCGCGCTGCGTCACGGCATGGGCCGAATATTTTCAAACCGGCACTTTCAAAAAGGTCTGCTATCCCGTTTGCAAGGGGTGCCTCCGGCCCGACGACTGTCAGATCTATCCCCTCTGCCAGAGCGAACTCCAGCAGCCCATCGTTGTCTTGCGCATCTATCGGCACACACTCAGCAACAGTGGCGATCCCGGCGTTGCCAGGAGCGCAGTAAACCCTCTCCACCCTTGGGCTTTGCGAAATTTTAAATGCAAGGGCATGTTCACGGCCTCCGCCGCCTATTACAAGAACCTTCATTTTTCTCGGTGTCAATCAACGCAATATGCTCCCTGAAAAGTGAAAAAAGCGTCCGTCCGGGCCACCTCGCAGATGTAAACTCGGGGACAGTATATGCTTCCTGAACAGACCCGCCTGCCATACCATTCTGTTATTCCCCTTTATGATGTTTTGTTTAATGTTTAATATTGAAATGCAAACTTAATATCATCATGCTTCGTAAGGAGAATATTTTCAACCACTATTGTCCCAAAACGGCGTTTTTTTGGTTTATTTTGGTTAATGTATCATTTTGTCTGTAATTTCGTTTCGAGCTACTGCGATGTAGGCGGGGGCCATCCAGGGGGTGTTGGTTTGACATGCCCGCGAAAAGAGGGTATCTTTTTTATGTTTGTATCTTAAACAAAAAATGTTTATGCGTTTTCTAATAGACACGTTTTTTTTAAAATCCAGATGTTTTTGCGCAAAGATTTATGTCTGCCATGATGAAAAACGTACTTGCAATATGCCAGAAAGACAGGATCGTTGAGTGGTTGAATGATGCGGGATATTCTGTCACTGTGGCTGACAATCCGGCAGATGCCATGCAAACGATGGAAAGGCAGCATGATGAACCTTTTTACCTGGTGCTGTGCAGCGACATGGCGCCTGACATGGCGCTTGCTGATTTTCTAAAGCACATTAAAAGCAGCTTGGTTTCACAGACCATGTTTGTGCTGGTGGTTCTTGAAGGAACCAGTGGCAAAGAGGCTGTTGACGGTCTCGTGGATGCCGGTGCCGACGATTTTCTTTTTTGGCCTGTTTCAAAGGCCGTTTTTTTTCACAAGTTGCGCCTGATTGAAAGGGTTGCTCTTTTTGGTAGGTACACTGACTGCGATATTGGTAAAAACTCCCTTATTGTTGGGCTTTTGCCTGGGATTGTCCATGAGATCAACAATCCCGTTGCTTTTGTGTCCAGCAATCTTTCCGTGATGGATGATTATATCAGCAGTGTCAAAGAACATCTGCGCCTTGCCACAGGTCTTGCAGACTGTCTTATGGAACGGGGCGGTCAGACAGGTTCGTGTGATGGGGAACTTGATGCTTACAGAACTTTTGCAGAAGATGCTGATCTTAAAAGTACGGTTCTGGAAATGGGGACGATCCTTGCTGAAAGCAGGGAGGGTATGCAGCAGATCGAGTCGATGTTAAACGCCCTGCGGGAATTTGCATTTACCGAAGAGGAGATGGAGCCTGGAGAGACAGACATACACCAGTGTATAGAGACCGCGCTTCAGGTGATGAAAAACAGGATCAAGTACAAGGCGGATGTGGCAAAGGAATATGGCGACCTGCCGGGGATCGAGGGTTTTCCAGGGCGCATGATATACGCATTTGTCATAATTTTTGATCATGCTGTCGGTGCTATAGACCACCAGGGCAATTTGCATGTAAGGACCTGCATAAACAATGGCCGCATCATGGCAACCATCGAGGTTAACGGCTGCAAAGCTGATTCTGGCGCGCCTGCCATGCCCGGCATAGGTCTTGATATGGCGCGGTCCGTTATTCATGCCCACGGAGGAGAACTCGGAGTGAAGATGCAGCCGGACAGCGGACTGATATACGAGGTTTCACTTCCCGCAGAAGGTAAGGTT
>MZGQ01000055.1 GCA_002085115.1 Desulfococcus sp. 4484_241 | reverse complement strand
GAGTATCCTAACCTGGGTGCCGTTATACGGGCATTCAAGAAGGACAAGAATGTCCACATCCTTTCGACTCCGCAAATCATGACCACAGACAACGAGGAAGCAACAATAACGGTTGGCAAGAATATCCCGTATCTTACAAGGATAGGGACCACATCTTCCTCCGAGACTTACAGCAATTATGAATACAAGGATGTTGGCATATCTCTGAAGATAAAACCCCAGATAAACGAAAACCGGTTGATACGCATGGATATAGCCCAGGAGCTGACAAAACTGGACCAGTTGACCACCATTTCACTGGATCGCCCGGCAACACTAAAGCGCAGCATAACAACCAATGTTATAGTGCATGACGGGCAGACCATAGTGATCGGCGGCCTCATAGATGACAGCCTTTCCAGTGTTGAATACAGGATTCCATGCTTGGGCGACATTCCTGTTCTGGGCTGGTTATTCAAGAGCCTTTCCGACTCTAATGAAAAAACCAACCTGTTTGTCTTTCTCACCCCCCATGTCATAAAAACGGTGAGAGAGGCCAATGATATTTACAGGCAAAAGCGTGACGATTTTAACAGCATACGTGAGGACAGTTTCAATCTTTACCATGACGGCGACAGTGAAAACAGCAGGGAACGCGTCATTGACCTCCCGGAGCCAAGGCAGGACATTCCTTCTGACAGGAGCGGTGAAGGAGAGCGGGAACCGGCTTCTTTGGCAGGGGATGTGCTTGTTTCCCCTGATGTTGAGGCAAAAGGCCGGGACGGGGAGACGGGCGATTCTGCGGCTGTCAGCCCAGAGAATGGGAGCAGCAGAAACATAAACAGGACACCGGTGCAGCAGGAAACAACTGCCGACAAGGATGAAAGCACCGGAAAAAGTCAAGTCGGCAGAGGAGATGCCGGGAAAGTTGATCAAGGCGGTGCCGATGTCGCGCCTCCAGTTTCTGAAACAAAGGCAGATGATACCAGGCTATGAGTGGCAAACTGTTACAGGCTTTGCGGGAAAACTCTGAAATTTCGGCAAAGCAGCTTGAAAAGATCGAGTCTCTTGTAAACGGGGGACATCCCTGCACGGGAGAGCTGCTTTTAAGGCGCAGGCTTGTAACGGAAAGACAGCTGATGTATGCGTGGAGCGGGATGTTCGGGATACCGTTTCAGGAGAGGCTGGAGGTTTCAGAAAATGTTGAGCAGGCCCTGGAGCAGGTGCCTGCTTCGTTCCTGAAGCGGTTTCTCATTGTGCCGGTCAGTGTGGAATCTGAAGAGAACGGCAAAGGCAGCTCCTGCCTTATAGCGATCAACGATCCATCGAAGCTCTATGCCGCTGACGATCTGGCAAGGCTTATGGGAATCGATTCCTGTTCTTTTGTGTTGGCCACCCGTGATTCCATACTCTCGGCTGTGAGCTCTTTGTACGAAAAAAGCGGAGCGGCTGCAGAGGAGATAGTCAGGGACATGGAAGAGTCGGAAGATATCCTGGACGAGATCGATCAGGCAGCCGATCTTCTGGATGATGCCATAGACGCTCCCATAATAAAACTTGTCAACTATATAGTTGCCCAGTCTGTAAAGGCAAAGGCCAGCGATATTCATATAGAGGCCTATCAGGACAGCTTCAAGATACGCTACCGGATAGACGGCATACTTTATGATTTTTTAAGTCCTCCAAAGCGTATTCAGCCTGCTCTTGTATCGCGCATAAAGGTGATGGCAAATATGAACATTGCGGAGAAAAGGCTTCCGCAAGACGGGAGGATGCAGGTCAGGCTGGGAGATGCCGAGATCGATATCCGTGTTTCTTCAATTCCCATTACTGCCGGAGAGCGTCTCGTACTGCGGCTGCTGAACAAGTCAAGCACAATGATGGAGCTCAAGGATCTTGGGTTTTCATCTGAAAACTACGAAATCTACAACCGTCTCATAAGATACTCCAATGGAATAATCCTGGTTACGGGGCCTACCGGTTCCGGCAAGACAACAACGCTTTACGCAACTCTGTCAACCATAAACAAGCCTGAGATTAACATAATCACCATCGAGGACCCGGTAGAATACCAGATAAGCGGAATTAACCAGATACAGGTCAACCAGAAGATAGGCCTGACATTCGCCAAGGGACTGCGCTCTATCGTTCGCCAGGACCCGGACGTCATACTCGTTGGGGAGATCAGGGACCAGGAGACCGCTGAAATAGCTGTTCAGTCTGCCCTTACGGGGCATCTTGTCTTTTCCACCCTTCATACAAACGATTCTGCAAGTGCAGTCACAAGACTTGTTGATATAGGGATTGAGCCATTTTTGATCTCATCCTCGGTAATAGCCGTGATCGCTCAGAGGCTGGTTCGTGTCCTGTGCCCGGAATGCAGGGAGGGTTACGTGCCTGACAGGGAGGCGATAAAAAGCATTGGCGCATCGGAAGAGGAATTTGACGGCAGGCGGGTGTACCGAAGCGGAGGCGGGTGTCAGAACTGCATGAACACAGGGTACAAAGGCAGGATCGGAATATTTGAGATCATGGTGTTGGACGACGTGATAAAAAAGATGATACTGTCGACGCACGACTCTGATCAAATCAAGGCCGAGGCTGTCAGGCGCGGTATGACAACCCTTCGCCATGACGGTATTCGCAAGATCATCGAAGGGGTTACAAGCATAGAAGAGGTTCTGAGGGTTACCCAGAGATAGTCGTGGTTATGAAAAATTTTGTTCTTGTGTGCATGTTTTTTTTTATCGCTTTGCCTTGCTTTGGATATGATGCACAGCATCAAGATTGCAGGTCGCTTGAGGCATGCAGGGGGCAAAACAGGCCTTTACCGGCCCCGGTTCCGGTGGTCAATCTGTTTAAAAAGTATATCTCACCGCTGGATGGCGAAAGGTGCTCCATGTTTCCCACCTGTTCCACCTACAGCATCCAGGCTTTTAAAAAGCATGGCCTTTTTTGGGGCTGGATAATGACCTGTGACAGGCTGTTGCGGTGCGGCCGCGATGAGTGGGATAATGCGCCGCATGTTATAGTTGATGGAAGGCTGAGGTGCTACGATCCTGTTGAAAACAACGATTTTTGGTGGACAAAGTAAAATGCCCGGCAAACGTGTCCTCTTTTTTTTTACCTGCCTTGTGGCCATGGCGACATGTTTTCCCATGCCTGCCGTCTCCGGTTCCCGCAGTTTGACCGTTACCGCCGATCAGCAGTTGGGGCTTGGCGATATGTTCTTTTCAAAGGGTGAGTATGACAGGGCGGTTACCGCATATGAAACCTTCCTTTATTTTTTTCCGGATGACGATAAGGCCAACTATGCCCGTTTCAGAATCGCGATGTCATACTTTAAAAAAGAGGATTTTCAGGGTGCGCTTGAAAAATTTGAAAACATATACAGGGACGAGGCATGTGGCAAATTCAGGATAGACGCAGGTTTCATGGCCGCGCGGTGCTATGTGGCCCTGGGAATGCGGGAAAGGGCCGTTACCATACTTGAAATGCTCGCTGACCTGTCTCACGACAACTCTGTCAGGGACCGAGCGTTTTACGAAACAGGCTGGAGCTGTCTTTGGACGCGGGGCTCCCTTGATGACAAGATGCTTGCCATGGCGCAGGAGAATTTTGCAAAGATTTCAGAAAAATCAAAAGAACGTTTAAACGTGGGCGGTATTTTAAACGAGATAGAGATCGCTCGCCATGGTGATGATGGACTGCTCTCATCCATGAAGAGTCCGCGCCTGGCTGGTGCGCTCGGGGTGGTGCCTGGCGCTGGCTATCTCTACTGCGGCAGGCCCGGAGATGCACTTGCCGCATTTCTTTTCAACAGCATGATGATGCTTGCCGCTTACGAGGCTTTTGATAACGGGAATGGAGCTCTTGGCGCTGTCATTTCGGTTGTTGAGCTTGGTTTTTACGGGGGAAGCATATACGGATCGGTTGGTGCGGCTCACAAGTATAACAAGCGCCAAACAGCTCTTTTCCTTGACAGGCTGAGAACATCCGCAAGGGCCGGGATAATGCCGGCCGGCAGGGGAACTGGCCTGCAGTTCTTTTTGCAAAAGCCGTTCTGATTTCAAAAACGGCCGACACAAGACGGCTGATGAGCCAAAACGTCTCTTTTGCCGGGCATGGGATTCCTTCAGGCCGTTTATCCACCGAACTGATACATTTCAAAAATGGGCAAAACAATGGAAAGCACTATAAACCCGACAACGATACCCATGATGACTACAAGCAGCGGCTCAAGAAGCGAGGTAAGGCCAACCAGGGCGGTGTCAACCTCGTTTTCAAAAACATCCGCCGTTTTTTGAAGCATCTTTTCCAGGTCACCGCTCTGTTCCCCCACCTTTATCATCTGAATCGAAAGAGGCGGGAAAACCGAGGTTTTTTCAAGGCTTACACCAAGCCCCTCCCCCTTTTCAACACCAGTTGCAGCCTGACCGATCGCATCCGCTATTACTGTGTTGCCAATGATGTTTTTTACTATGCCAAGCGCCGTAAGCATCGGTATCCCATGTTCCAAAAGAGATCCCAATGTCCTTGAGAAACGGGCAGCCGCAATTTTGAGCACAAACGATTTCACGCCTGGAATATGCAACACTGCCCTGTCGAATGTCTGCCTGAACTGTTCCGTTCTACCCAGTCTCCATACCCCAAGGCAGGCAATAAGCAGGGCTGTCAGAATCAGGAGCCAGTGGGATTGCAGGAAAGTGCTGGTTGCTACAACCAGCCGTGTGGGCAGGGGGAGAGTCCGGTTCATATCCGTGAGAATCGATGTGAGTTTGGGTACGATTTTAACAAGCAGAAAGACAAGGACTCCGCTGCCCAGAATGGTCATAACAGCCGGGTATGCCAGTATCGCTTTTATCTTGTTTTTCTGGGCCTGATGGTTTTCCTGCAGCAACGCAAGTCTCTCGAGCACGATTTCAAGTGTGCCCGATGATTCACCGGCCCTCACCATATTTATGTATATAGGAGAGAACAGCTCGGGGAAACTTGAAAGCGCTTCGGCAAAGCCTTGTCCCTCCTCTATCGAATCCTTGATACGTGAAAGTGTTTTTTTCATCGTGGTGGATTCTGCCTGGGAGATTAACGCAGAGATTGCCGACGTAAGCGGCAGGCCTGATCCGACAAGCGTGGAGAGCTGGCGTGTGGCCGCAGCAAGTTCAGCAGGCCTTACGCCGGAAAACAGGTGCAAAGATAACGCCTTGCCTGTCCTTTTTTTTTCACTTTTGTAATAGACCCTTTTTATGGAGGCAGGGTATATGTTCCGGGCCCGAAGCTTTTCCCTTGCCGAAGCCTCTCCATCCGCATTGATTATTCCGGAAACGGTTTTACCCCCGGCGTTTATAGCAGTATATTCATAAACCGGCATCGCAGCAGCCCTTTTTGCACTGGCGTTTCCAGGTGGCTTGAATCGGTGTTTTAATCTTTGGCAGGATCATGTGTGGGCATGAGTTTTACCCAGTAAGTTCCGGAAGACACCATCAGGAATTCAGAAACTTGGCCCGACATTCAGCCCGGCTTTTTCATCCACCAGGCAGTAAAACATGTGCCTTCCAAACGGGTTGCTGTCCGGCATACCGCGGGTATGGAATACATAGGCTTCCATGTAACCCTGTCCGGTCGCGGATGGAAGTCCGAGGATGAGCGCTTTTACTCCCTTGGACAGTCTGAAGGCGTATGTCCCGTCAGGCTTCAGACCGACCAGGCTCCCTTCCCCTGGGGCGTGGCTGAAGTTCGGGTATATGCCTGAAACGAAATTTTCGGTCGCCACGGTAACAAGGTTTCTTGCGTCAGATATTGCAGCTGTATCGCCCGATCGTCCTATGGCATCCTTGTACATGAGATAACCCATGTTGGTAAGGATTCCCATTATTCCCATTACGATAAGCAGTTCCAGTATTGAAAAACCCCGATTGTTTTTCATTTTTCACCTCCCTGGCCGGTGGTGTCGATTGCTTTTATCCATTCTCCGTTGTTGCCCAGCACCTCGGTCCCGGGTTTGTCGGGCAGGGCAAAATCGCTGAATCCCAGTGTACCGTTTGGCTCTTTCCATATGTAAAAATATTTTCCATGCTTTTTTGCTATCCTGTCAGCTTCAAGTGTGTTGTTGTTTTCGTAAGCCATTGTGTTTGCAAGTACATCTGCCGGGTTTTCATGACCGGCTGCCACCCATTTTCCACCTGCATAAACCGAAAAATCGCCGCTGTCCGGGTACATGGTGTCACTGAATCCTATGGCGCCGGTTTTGTATTTCCATGCAAGGAACGTGGTCCCGTACTTTTTTACAAGCTCCCGTATGTCCGGTTTCGGTTTGCCCTTAATGGTTGCAGAACCTTTTTCTCCTGCTTCCTGTTGGGCCTTTATCCATTGGCCGTTATGGTATACAAACTTTTCGCCTTTTTCCGGATATGTCACGTTGCCGAAACCTATTGCACCGTTTTCACTCTTCCAGGCAAGAAAATTTTTACTGTACTTTTCAACAATATCGGTGTTTTTAGAGGATTCGGCCTGCACGGTTGTTTCGGTTTGGGCTTTTTTTTCTTTTTTTATCTTTATCCACTTGCCGTTTTTGTAGATCAGGTTTGAGCCTGTTTTGGGATATGTTACGTTGCCAAAGCCAAGTACACCGTTCTCTGTTTTCCAGGTGAAATATTTACCAGCAATCCCATGGTTAACGTCGTTTGCATCAGCAACAGGCAGGTATCCAAGGTCCTCTTTTTCCGGTTTTATCTCTTTTTTCTCTTTTGCCTTCTCTTTCATCTTAGCCAGTGCCTCGAGGAGTTTTTTTCTGGATTTTTCCAGCTCTTCCTTGCTGATCTTGCGTTCCGGCGGAGGGGTATATGGCATGGGAGAAAAGGCAGACCCCCTGTTTTTTATTCCCGTGTGCCCCGCAGAAGTTTTACCGGATTGCCCCTGGCCTTTTTTCGCTGAAGCGACCATAACCTTCTTTTCTTCGCCGACATCGGTGGGCCTTAGCTGCTTGTCTATGTATGCGGTGTATGGCCGTTCATTTATGAAAACGGTTTTTGCCAGGCGAAAGTTGTCCTTCCCTGCCGAGTATTCCCATGGCACCTCATCTACAAACGATTTGTCTTTTATGTAGTTCGGATACAAAGCATCCAGCGTCTTGGGATAATGACCCGTGTCAGTCCTGTACTGCTTTATAGCCATACCCATGAATGTAAGCCCCGCTTTTGGGCTGGCCATGGCAGATTTCGTCATGCTGCTGTATGTCTCATGGACATATGTATTTTCCATCTCTTTGTTTTTCGTGTGCCTGTAGACCAAAAAGGCTATCCAGACAGCCACCACTATGGCAAAGGTTATGGCCCAGCTTTTTTTCATAGTACAACCGTTTCCCTGGACCAGCCCTTTTGAATTCTATAACCGGCCCCACTGTTGACAAATGCAAAAAATATACCGCTTTTCACAGGCTTGCGACACCACCCAAAATGGTGTTTAAAAAAGTTAATGTGCCTATGTATGTACATCCTACCTGGTTGTTATGGTTAACCACCTGCAATTCTATAAGATAACACAGATTCCAAAAGATGTGTCCCCTGTTTTTATTCAGGGGGGGCAAAAGTTTTATGCAGATGACCCAGGGCCGTTCATTCCAAAGATGTCTTTGGAACCTGCTTTTTTTTTGGTTTTTTTGTGCGCATTTTGTCAATATGTAGACATTTTTTGTAATGGACTGCTTGTTTTTTTTAAATCATGGTCTTACAGCCCTTACAGCACCGCAGCTGTTCAGTCCTGTCTCCCATTTTTTCCAGATGCCTGCCCCTGTCTGTTTTACTGCGTTTACCCTCTTTTCCCATGCAGCGGCAAACACTTCCGATGTCCAGTACCATGTTTTCCCCTGTGCAGGAAAAGAGGGGCGGTCGTTGTATATAACGAGCAATTCGCTTGGCAGTGGCAGTCTCCAGTCGTCGTACCCGCCTGTCTTCAGGTTTTTGACATACTCTTTTGCGCTTTTGTAATCCATGCAATTGCCTGTCATGGTCTGTGAATCAAGCATGACCCATGTCAAACCGGTTTTGGTGTCAGTTATTGTATAGGGCTTTTTTTCAACATATCTGCCGCTGGTGGCAGCAAGTTTTTTCACTATTTCCATCCTTAGCCTGGCAAGCTCCGCCTGTTTTTTACGTTTCTGCTCCTCTATTCTTTTTTTCTGTTCTATATCCTGCCTGGCTTTCTGCTCCTGCTTCTCCAGCCATGCGAGAATCTGCTGCGCTTCCTTGCGATAAGTTTTGGGAGGGTTTTTCGCAACGTAGCTGCGCATCCGGTTGGCCCTGTCAAAAATGCTTATTTTCGTGTACTGTGTCGTCCCACTCCTTTTTCTCGCGCTCGATCCTTTCGATTGTGGATATGTTTTTTTCTATTGTTTTTCTTAAGGAAGTTGACGGGTGCTTTTTCAGAAACTCAAGGTAGAGATTTTTGGCCTCCAGTGAATACTCGCCTTTTTCCTTTATCTCTTCTGAGAGCGCCTTGAACGCCTCCTGATCCTCCATAACGGCTTCCAGCTTTTTCACTTCACCGGCCCGTTTGTGACCGCTGAAATATTTTTCAAAGTATTTACAAAGTGTTATGCATCCCGACCAATCCTTTTGCCGATCGCACTCCCTCTTTTTTTTAGCTATATGCCAATAGAGGTCTTCACCGAGATTCGCAAGCATTTCCCTGACGTTTTTCGTATTTTTCCCGTCAGGATATTTTTTTATGTATTTGTTGTATGCGTCGATCCTGGCGCTGTAGTCATTTTTTGGTATCTCTCTTAGCTTTCGGTATTCCGCGTCATTTAAGATATCCGGAATGCCGGCTATTCGTTTTTTGATTTCGGACCTGTAAGGACTTTCAGGATATTGCTTCAGGTACTTTTCATATAGTTGCCTGGCTTTTTTTGCAAACTTGTCATCTATCGGCAGATCACTTACCTTCCGTATGGTTTGATCAAAATCCTCCAGTGCCAGCTGTTTCGCAAGCTCTCCCCTTTTGTCTCTTGCCTGCTTTGTATAGTGACCGTGTGGCCGGGCTTTTATGTATTCATCAAGAAGGTCTATTTTCTCTCTTGCGTTCTGTGTTGCAGCTATATTGGCAATGAGCTTTTCGTATTTTATCTTTTCAAACCAGGGCCGGAGTCCGTACACCCATGCATAAACCATGCTGACTGCAAACAGTATGGCTATAAGTATTGCAACGCTTCTTGTTACCTGTTTTTTTTGTTTGAGGATTTTGCTTGCGTCGCTGATTTTACCGGCAGATTTAAGCTGCTCTATCTTCTCAATGGCTTCTTTATATTCAGGACTCTCAGGTGGCGCCTTTTCTGCCTTTTTTTTCTTTTTTCTCTTCTTTTTTTCTTCCGGCACTTCTGGGGCCGGCCCCTTCTCAAGCTCGAGTTTTTCTATATCTGCTTCTTCTGCCCCCTCTTTGTCCAGGGCGGCCTTTTTTGCATCCTTTATGGCGACTTTTTTCTTCCCCCGTTTTTTTCCTGCTTTTTCATCTTTTCGTCTTACTCCCTCCATCAGGAGGTTCATAAGTGGTGTGGTTATCTCTTTAGTGCGGTCCGGCCTTGCATGCTCGATCTCTATTATTGGCGAGTCCCATGACAGTATTTCATATACTGCTTCATCGCCTTTCAGCTCCCCGGTTTCGGCAGCTACAAGGGCGCCTTTTATAAGAAAGAGTTGGCCTGTTTTTTCTCCTTTTTCACCGGCCTTGACCGTAAGAGTGCAGGAAGTGCGTTCCATTTCAGACATCTGGAGAAACGATGCCAGGCTTATACCCTGTATCGCGCCTCCCACGCCGGTTTTTATCTCTTCGAATATTTTACCGGCAATCTGCTCATATTCGACCGGTTTTTCAAAATACCTTACAGTGGCTATCGATTTTATTATCGACTCTATTTCAGCCGTGTTAAATTCCGACATAACAATCATGGGGAGTCTTGGATGACTTGTTCCCACAAATTTCAGAATTTCAGCGTCTGCAATCGTCGGCTTCACAAGGTCTATCAGGGCTACATCGATTTTCAGCTTCTCTGCTATTTCATGGAGCTCTCCGATTTTGTCGGCCGTTAATATTTCAAACTCTGTGGTTTGCTCCATGAGAAAATTCGATATGATGTTAAGTGCGATAGGATCTATGTTTACAGCAAGAATTTTTTTCATCCTGACACCTTATGCTTAGTTATCACCCCTTGGGAATCCACAATTAAAATTTTTAACATAATTCATAAAAAATACAACATAAAATTGTTAAAAAGGCTGGCTCCAGGTATTGGAAGGTTTGCAGCCCTCCCCAGGGCTTACTTCTTGCCATGCATGCCGAATATACTTGCCCGTTTTGGCAAGGTGATGGTAGGTAAGATAATTTATGGGGTTGTCAGGACAGTGTGACTACGAAGGAGGAATCATGATCAAAAGTTGTGTGGAAGAGGGAGTGCAGAATCTGCTTGTGTTTCAGCAACGGGACAGGGCTATGGCCAAGATAGCAGGCATAAGTGAGTACGGCAGGGGGAGGTTTGATATAAGGCTTGTGTCGGTGGAAGATACGCTTCCACCTGTGATAGAGGACACCTCACTGTATCTGCCTTCAGACCTGGAAGCTGATCTTGTTTTGGACTACCTCGTTCATCCCGACCTTTCTTATGATCTTGCCGAGATCTGCCGTATAAAGGGTATTCCTGTAATAGCGTCAGGCAAAAAGATCCGTAATAACTGGGTGTACACGCCGCCTATATGTTGCGCTCTGCCGAGACGTGCGAATGTCGGCCCCTACGGGGAACGTTTCGGATATCCTGAATTCTTTTTAACCGTTTCCCGGGGATGCATAGAGGATGTCAAGGTCGTAAGAGGAGCACCGTGCGGGGCTTCCTGGAAGGCCGCTGAAAAGATAACAGGCCTGCCACTTGAGGAAGCCTTGGTCAGGATAGGGCTTGAGACCCAGTTTTTTTGTTCAGCCGATCCGGCCGGTTGGGACCCTTTGTGGGGGAAAAGCCCGGTTCATCTGGCAGCCGATATTCATTCCAATGCTCTGAAAAAGGCTCTGGATAACCTGCAAAAAAAAGAGTTGGCCTAAAGCCCGGACAGTAAACGATTCCTGCCCACATTTGGCATAATCGTCACAGATTTTACAAAGCAGGTTCTTTTTTTCCGTTCATGAATATTTGGATATACTGGGCCAGCAGTTTTTTGCCTGTTTCGTCGATTGACAAGAATTCAATCCCAGCCTGGTAAGTAGATGACTGCCCTTCACGCCTGTGAATCACCCTTCCGCTTATGTATGCAAACTCTTCGCCAAGGGATATGGTCATGGCTACCTGCTGCCCCTTGTCAATGGGGAAGGGAACCTCAATCAGGGCCCCTCCTTGAGAGATATTTAACGTTCTGCCCTTTTCTTCCCCCATCAGCTTGTTTCCGCTATATATCTTGACCTCTAAGGGAGTTACCATGTTGATGCGTATATGTCTTCTTTTTTCGATAACCGGCATGCTGACACCTCGTTTGGTTTTAACAGGTCGTTTTTTTTGTTTTTAGCTACTGGCGTTTATTTTTTTGGCAAAACTCCTCTTATTTTACTGTGCGAGGAGCAACATTAAAGCAAACAGGAACGGTAAAAAGGTTGTTCGATTGCAAAACATAGCAGATCGGATATTTTTTGCAAGGACACAATGACAGATGTTGTGCCAAAAGCCTGTATCGGGATTTCGGGTTTGCAGAGTTTATTTCTTTTTTTTAAATGATATTATGATATACTAAAAATTTAAATTTAATTTATAAATTAACGGAGGATAAGATGGCTCGTAAAATCGTTGTGGTTGGTGGGGTGGCTCTTGGTGCAAAGGCTGCTTGCAGGGCCAAGCGTATGGACCCTGAGGCCGATGTATATCTGATAGATAAAGACGAATACATATCGTATGGTGGGTGCGGGATCCCTTTCTACATTTCCGGAGATGTCAGCGATGCTTCAGAACTGCGCTCCACCAGTTTTCACATGTTGCGGGATGAGCGGTTTTTTTTAAAGGACAAGGGTGTTATCGCAATGACCGGGACTGAAGTCACCGCCATAGACAGGGCAGGCAAAACCGTTTCATTCAGGCGTAAGGACGGTACTTCCGGGGCCATGGAGTATGACAAGCTCGTTCTTGCAACCGGGGCCATGCCACGCAGGCTGAATCTGCCCGGAGAAGAACTGGAAAACGTTTTTACAGTCGGCAATCTGCATGATGCCATTGCAATCAAAAACAAGGTGACCGGCGGCGGTGTTGAAAAGGCCGTTGTCGTGGGAGGTGGGTTCATAGGGCTTGAGATGGCAGAAGCGCTGTCAGATATGTGGGAGATAGAAACATCCGTTGTAGAGGTGTGTGACCAGATAATGCCGGGGTTTGTGAGCGCGAATTTCTCCAGGATGGCCGCGAGGCACATGGAGGAAAACGGGGTTGCTGTGTATACCGCCGAGAAGGTTGAGGCCATACTGGGGAACGGAGCTGTTTCAGCTGTTAAAACGGACAAGCGCACGCTTGATGCCGATATTGTCATAATGTCGGTTGGGGTAGTGCCCAATACAGGCCTGGCAGTGGCGGCCGGACTTGATGTCACACCCCAGGGAACTATAGTCGTAAACGAGCGGATGCAGACATCTGACCCGGATATATATGCCGGCGGGGATTGTGTCTCGGTAAAGAACCTGGTGACAGGCGAGCCAGGATATTTTCCACTTGGATCTATGGCAAACCGCCAGGGGCGTGTGATAGGGACCAACGTCGCGGGCGGTGATGCCTGCTTCAAAGGTGCTGTGGGGAGTTTTGCCGTTAAAATTTTTGACATTGCCCTTGCAGGTGCGGGACTGAGCGTGGACAGGGCAAGAACAGCCGGGTTCGACGCCGAGGGCATACATGTCGCCCAGTTCGACAGGGCCCATTTTTACATTGAAAAAGAGATAGTTTTCCTTGAGCTTGTGGTGGACCGAAAGACAAGAAGAGTGCTTGGTATCCAGGGATTCGGAGGAAAGAACAGCAAAATGGTGGACAGGGTCAACTCTGTGGCTGTTATTTTGAAATACAAGCCCACTGTTGATGATATTGGCAATCTCGAGATTGCTTATTCCCCGCCATTTGCTTCGGCAATGGATGTTGTAAATGCTCTTGGCAACGCGGCTGCAAATTACCTGGACGGGCGCTACAGGCCCATAACAATGGATGAGTTTGATACATGCTGGAAAGAGCGTGACAATGGAGGGGTCTTTTTTTTGGATTGCCGGGCAAGTGCCGATGCCAGGCCATATGCAGATAAATACCCTGAAATATGGAAATCTATTCCTCATGATCAGCTTCAGGATCGGATGGACGAAGTGCCAAGAGATAAGAGGCTGATCCTGATATGCAATACCGGCGTGCGGTCCTATGAGGCTCAGCTCAACCTTGATGCTGCCGGTATTACAGATAATGTCAGCGTTGGGGCCGGAATGGCCGGTCTCAAAGCATGGGGAGTGGATATAGAGCTGGATGAATAATCTGCTGGACGCTCCATATTAGCAGTAATGTTATACGTGTATCTAAAAATAGCACTTTTTTTGGTTTTTCTGTTTCTCTTTTTTTTATCAACAGGTTTGTGGCACTGGGCCTGGTTCGGCAGGGGAAGGGGAAAAAGCGGGGAGTTTTTTTTGCGCACCTTTCCCTTTTTTGCAAAAAGAGTGGGAGATGACCCTACCCGTGCAAGCCGTTTTGTAGAGATTGTTTCAACATGGATGGTGGTTGTTACGATATCATGCCTTGGTATAGTCACCTATCTTTTGATAAGTTGATCACCGGGAGGCGGGATTAAAAATCGTTTTTAGCATATTATCAAAAAAAATGCAAAAATCGGCACTGGGAAACCCCTTGAGCCGTTCTGTATGGGAAATCCTTTGAGGTCGTGTGACAGCAGGAGCTGCCCATGAATCTGTTGTATATATATGTAGGTTTCATGGTGTTTACTTTTGTCGTTTTTCTTGTTGTGACCCATCTTTTTTACAAGAATTCCATTGTCGCCTTTATAGCATATACCTTGATAATCAGTACCGTTATAAGTTCGGTTATGACTTATATCTACCTTAGCGTTAACTGGTCCGGGATGTCGGCACTTGCACCGCTTGTGGTGCTTTATTTTTTTGTCGTTGGCGCCTTTTATTTTGCCATGATGAGGTACATACACGCAAAGATAAGAAAACCGCTGGTCGATGTAATCGATGTTAACAGGATGATTGCCAAGGGAGATCTTACTGTTGCCGGGATCTCTGTGAGCCGCAGTGACGAAATCGGCGATCTTACAGGATCGGTTTCCGCTGTGTGCACCCATTTGAATTCTATTGTTTCCAGGGTTGTGGATGACGTCAATACACTTGCACAAACGGCTGGTGTCCTGAATGACAAGTCTGAGCAGATGCAGGATAATGCCGCGAAGATCAGGAGCAAGGCGGTTAGTGTTGCAACGATATACGAAAAGGTGAACTCCGGTATAACGGATGTGCTATCGTCGGCGGAACAGTCTTCCGGAAAGATCAGCCTGATAGCTTCCGCTTCGGAGGAGATGGCGGCTACGATCAGCGAGATAGCGCGGAACACCGAGACGGCTCGGGAGATATCGGGCAGGGCTGCGGTGCAGGCAAACTCTGCATATGAAAAGATATGGGAGCTTGAGAACAGTGCGTCCGAAGCGAATCTTATAATAGAAACCATAAACGAGATAGCAGAGCAGATAAACCTGCTGGCCCTGAATGCTACTATTGAGGCTGCCCGGGCCGGTGAGGCCGGGAGGGGGTTTGCCGTGGTCGCCGACGCCGTAAAACAGCTTGCCGGCCAGACAGCTGAAGCTATAGGAGAGGTAAGGGCGAGACTGGATGCCATGGCGGAGTTCAGAGCTGAAGCAATCGAGAGTATCACCGGTATCACCAGGATTATAAACAATGTTGATGATACAGTTTCCATGATAGCCTCATCCATAGAACAGCAGAACGCAACAACCAAGGAGATAGCCGGAAATATCGGCGAGGCCGGCAGAGGTGTTGCAAACATCACAAAGAGGCTTGAGGATACCAGGTCGCTGTCTGGAACCGTATCATCGGATATGGGCGATCTTAACGGCGCTGTCCAAAAGGCCGAGGCCGCAGGAGAATCGGTCAGGGATGTGGCCGGTCAGCTTTTGGATATGGGTGGCGGGTTGAAGAAACTGGTTTCCTATTTCAAAGTGTGATATATTAAAAAAAGGACTTTATTCGCTGATAGTTTTGTCTTGGCTTATATATCTTGGATTTGAGAAAACGGTTTATAGCAATACATGTTCAGTATAGTACCAAAGGATGACCGTCACCAGGCGTTGCGTGCCAGGCGGTCTGTTATAGCCATATCAGGTTACGCTGTTCTTGCTTGCTGCAGCCTTGCAATGGGCTATTTGGGTTTTGCCCGCGGTATAGGCTTTTGGGGTATGGCCTGCCTTTGGGCTGTTTTACTGCTGGTAAGCGCAGTTCCTCTTTTGCTTATAGTCACCGGCGTAAACAGGCTGTTCAAGGATCCAAGCCTGACCATTTTTCAGATTTCCCTCGGGATACTGTTTGTTACCATAATGGGTTATTTTACGGTTTCCGGGATAAGGGGCGTAATCACGGTGGTTTATATCCTGGTTTTCGTGTTTGGAGCCTTCAGGCTCAGGATGAGAGATTTTTTGCCGCTGGTGGCTTTTGCGGTTTTAATGTATGTCGGTGCAATGCTGGTCCTGCATCGTTTTCATCCCGGCGCGGTTGATGTCAATCTCGAAGTTATGAGAACGGTTATTCTGCTGCTGGCGCTGCTGTGGATATCCTTTCTGGCCAGTTATATAGCCAATTTGAGAAGACGGGTTAAACACCTGGCAAGCTATGATGCTCTTACCAACATCTATAACCGGAGGGAGATCTTTGGGATCCCGGAGCAGTATACCGTTTTCGTTGTGTATCTTGGATATCGATGGTTTTAAGAAAGTAAACGATACCTATGGTCACCAGGCGGGCGATGAAGTATTGAAGAGATTTGCCGCAGCGTTAAAGAAAAACATTCGTACAGAGGATTACGTGGGCCGTTATGGCGGAGAGGAGTTCCTGGTAATCCTTGTTAATAACGATTGCCTGAAAAACAGTAAGAAGTGCATCCTGCGTCTGCTGGAAATGACCCAAAGCCTGATCAGGATATAGACGAGGCAATTCACATAACGGTTCCCATAGGCGCCAGCTCTTATTTTCCGTGCGAGTCGATCGACGATGTTATAGCAAGGGCCGATGCTGCGCTATACGAGGCAAAGGGCTCAGGCAAAAACATGGTGGTGTGCAAAAACACAATCTGATTGTGATATTGTCTTTTCTTTTAAGTTTTTGGGCTGTTTGCTTACTTTCCCCTCCATAATTCGCTTTTCCCCGCAACCTGTATTGTTCCTTTCGTTTGCTTGTTCAAAAGAAAAGGATATCATGCAGCTTGGCCTGCGGGGCTGCGCTGCATGGGATAAAAAATCACGCCTGCGCAACAATGGGGATGGGCCGGCAGAGGTTTGGGATGGTGAAATTGGCCCGGTTTCTGTTTGCTGTTTTTTCGCTAAACCCTTTTTTGACTTTTGACTTTGTTGCCTTTATTATGCGGGGGCAAAACAGGCTGTCCGGCCCGGGACTTTTTTAACACCTGAGGCGTCAATTTTCCCGGCTTGTTTTTTAGTCGAACAGGTGTGTGCAGCATTGAATATTGTAGTCAAGTGAGGTTAGGCTTGCCCGGTGTTTTTAAAGATATAAAATCAATCCTGGATAGACGGGAACAGAAGATCCTTTCACCTTTTGCCGAGCCCAGTTCGGCCGGTATAAGGCGGCGTTCGGATGAGCGTCTCAGACAGGATTACCGCCAGGCTTTTGCCGTTGATGTGGACAGGATCCTGCATTCCCTGGCCTATACCAGGTATATCGATAAGACCCAGGTGTTTTACCTTGTAAAAAACGATCATATCACCCACCGGGTGCTGCATGTCCAGCTTGTCTCAAGGGTCGCCCGAACCATAGGCCGCCTGCTGGGGTTAAACGTGGACCTGATAGAGGCTGTTGCCCTTGGGCATGACATAGGCCATGCACCTTTTGGGCATGAGGGTGAAACATATCTTTCGGAACTGTGTGAAAAGGCCGGAATAGGGCCGTTTCTCCACAACCTCCAGAGTGTGCACTTTCTTGAATCGGTGGAGCGCAAGGGAAGGGGGTGCAACCTTTGTCTCCAGACGCTGGACGGTATATTGTGCCATGATGGCGAGGTGCACACGGTAAAGCTGGCCCCGGAAAAAGAGAAGAGCTTTGCCACGTTTGAAAAAAAGATAGAGGCAAAGATAAAAGATCCATCCACCGGGCTGGTTCCGATGACAATGGAGGGATGCGTTGTAAGGTTTGCCGACACGATCAGTTATATAGGCCGTGATATAGAGGATGCCATCAGGCTTGGGCTTATCCGGAGAAAAGAGCTCCCATCCCAAAGTGTATCGGTGCTCGGTGATACTAACGGCAAGATAGTTTACAGCCTTGTGACCGATGTGGTTAAAGAAAGCCTTGGTTCAGGGTATATAGCTTTCAGCGACGAGGTTTCGGAGGCATTGAAAAGGCTTAAGGATTTTAACTATGAAAGAATCTATATGAACCGGGAGATCAAGGCTGCGTCCGGCAGGATAAAGGCTCTTTTTGTCATGCTTTTTGAACGCTATCTTGAAGATCTTGAGAAAAATAACCGCTCGTCTGTGATTTTTACCCAGTTTTTGAGGGATATGGCAGACGAGTATTCGGACAGGTTTTGCCACGCCGAGATCGTGCGTGACTTCATATCGGGCATGACCGACTCCTACTTTCTGCGCCAATGTCCGGAACATATGAGGCCCCGGTTGAAAATCGGGGAACGTTGAGACTTTTGGACCGTAAAATATGGCTTGATGATCGGCCTAAAACCAAATATTGTGAACGTACAACAAACAGGAACGAAAGTTAAAGATTAAGCTTAATATTTCAACCTTCAGGAGCTTTGGAATGAAAAGAGTCAAGATCGTTTTATCGCTGGTGATCATGGGGTTTATAGCTGTTGTGTGCTGGCAGAACAGTGGATTTATCATGGACCACAGGCCGTTTAAGATTATTACATATCAATCCCCCGATATTTACAACGGCGTTCTGCTGCTTGGTGCCTTTCTGGTCGGATTGTTAATAGCTTATATCTACAGTCTTGGCGAGCGCTTTAAGTCCAGAAAGAGGATAAAGGATCTTACCGCCAGGCTGGATGCATGCAATTCAAGGGTTGCCGAGCTGGAAAGACGTTCTTCTGCAAATAGCCGGGAGGTGCAGGCTACCGATAACCGGCAGGGTTAAACCGAAGGGGACGACAACCAGGTGGTTTTCACAGGTGTACGGGTCTATGGGTTCCGTGAATGTAACGCCTATGATACAGCAGTACCTCTCCATTAAGGAGATGCACCGGGACTCCATTCTGTTTTACCGGATGGGCGATTTTTACGAGATGTTTTTTGATGACGCCATTACCGCAGCGCCTGTTCTTGGGATCGCCTTGACTTCACGCAACAAGAACGACCCGGATCCTATACCCATGTGCGGGGTGCCGGTAAAGGCTGCTGAAAGCTACATAGGAAAGCTCATAGAAAAGGGATTCAAGGTGGCCGTATGTGAGCAGACCGAGGATCCTGCAGCATCAAAGGGGCTTGTCAAGCGGGAAGTCGTCAGGATTGTGACTCCGGGCATGATCGTTGACAATGAGCTGCTTGAAAAAGACTCGAACAATTATGTCCTTTCACTTTTTCATGCAAATAAAGTTATAGGTTTTTCATACGCCGACATCTCTACAGGCACATTTCGCCTTTCGGAGTCGTCCGATATCAGGGCCGTTACAGACGAACTATTGAGAATTGCCCCCAGCGAGTTGGTATTGCCCGAATCATCCAGGAACGATGAACTTCTCTTGTCGGCTGTTTCCATGCTTTCCGGTGCTGCACGCACCTTTGTTCCGGACAGCGAGTTTGAGTATTCCGGCGCATACCGGCGCCTGACAGAACATTTCAGAACGCGTTCCTTGGATGGATTCGGATGCGGCGGGTTTTCATCCGGCGTAAGTGCGGCAGGCGCGCTTCTGGCCTATGTGAATGAAACCCAGAAACAGCAGGCCACACATTTTACCGGGCTGGAGGTCTACAGTGTTGAAAACTTTCTTATGATGGACGCTGTTACCTGCCGTAACCTTGAGCTTGTGGAAAACCTTCGGGGAGGAGGAAAACGTGGCACGCTTCTTGGCGTACTGGATGCCTGCATCACCTCCATGGGCAGCCGCCTTTTGAAAAGATGGTTGCTTTACCCGCTTCTTTCGATAGACGAGATAAACAGGAGGCTCGATGCGGTTGGGGAAGCGAAAGACGGTATATCCGCAAGAAAAAATGTGCGTAAAAGGCTTAAAAGTGTCTATGACCTGGAACGGTTGACAAGCAGGGTAGTGATGGGGAGGGCCAACCCAAGGGACCTGATCTCTTTAAAACAGACCATTCAGGCGCTTCCCGGGCTACGCGATGAGCTTTCGGCTTTCAGCAGCCCTCTTTTTTCCTTGCTTAGCTCCCTGGACGAGCAGGAATTTTCTGCGCTTGTTGATCTTGCCGGGCTTCTTGAAGCTGCTGTGCGTGAAGATGCTCCGCCTGTTCTTGCAGATGGCGGTATTATAAAGCCTGAATACAACCCACGCCTGGCCGAACTTGTTGCCCTGGGCCGCGACAGCAAAGGATGGCTTGCCCGGCTCGAGGCTGATGAGCGTGAGAAAACTTCCATCTCGTCGCTCAAGGTCAGATACAACAAGGTATTTGGTTACTATATTGAGGTGCCGAAATCCCAGGCCCGGCTTGTTCCTGATCACTACGTCAGGAAACAGACCCTTGTAAATTGTGAGCGGTACATTACAGACGAGTTGAAAAAGTTCGAGGCCATGGCCCTTGGCGCAGAGGATGAGCGGATAAAGCTGGAACTTGAGATATTTAAAGATATAGTAAGGCGCGTGGCAGAGCACAGCAAGCCTCTCTATGCTGTTGCCGAGGCTGAGCGGTACGTTCCAAACAGCATTATGCTTGATGATGACAGGCAGCAGCTGCTTATCATAACCGGCCCCAACATGGCCGGCAAGTCTACTGTTTTGAGGAAAGTGGCGCTTTTTGCGGTAATGGCGCAGATGGGCTCTTTTGTTCCGGCAAAAAAAGCTGAAACAGGTGTTGTTGACAGGATATTTACAAGGGTGGGAGCGTTGGATAACCTTGCGTCAGGCCAGAGTACCTTCATGGTGGAGATGGAGGAGACGGCCAACATAATAAACAACGCAACGCCCAAAAGTCTTGTGGTTATAGATGAGATAGGAAGGGGGACCAGCACCTATGACGGGCTGAGCATAGCCTGGGCCGTGGCCGAGTACCTGCATGATCTGGATGGGAAGGGCGTTAAAACGCTTTTCGCCACCCATTATCATGAACTTACCGAGCTTGAAAACACAAAGCCGAGGGTGAAAAATTTTCATATTGCGGTAAAGGAGTGGAACGAGTCGATTATATTTTTAAGGAAGCTTGTAGAGGGAAGCACGAACAGGAGTTACGGCATACAGGTGGCAAGGCTTGCAGGGATCCCCGAACCTGTTATTGCACGGGCCAAGGAGATACTTCTGGATATAGAGCAGGGCAACTACAGTTTTGAGTCAGGGCCGGCAGACGAAAGCAGTGCAGGCCGTCCTGTTCAGCTTTCCCTGTTTACTCCGCCCGAGAAGCTGCTTGCAAGCATGATAAGCAGGATAGACATTTCCAACATGACCCCACTGGAGGCGTTGAACTGTTTGAGCGAGCTAAAAGAAAAGGCGATGTCCATATCACAGACCGACTGATGAACAAAAGTAAAAATCTAACCATCATAATGGCGGTCCTGTTTGTGGGGGTTATGCTTTTTTCGTGTGCCTCTTCCGGGCAAAACATCAAAACCCGTTTTTTCGAGGCGGAAAGATGCAGCAGCAACCTTTCCAAGGCTCCTGAGAAACAGAAGTACCGTTCATATTGGCTTGGGTGTATAAAAAGTTTTATCGATGTTTACGAGCAGGATCCCTCAGGGCCCTGGGCTGCGGCTGCTCTTTACAGGGCGGCTGTTCTTTACAACGAGTTGTACAGGCACTCCTACCTTGCTGCAGACAGGGACGAGGCTGTAGATCTTTTCAACCGCATAATCAAACGTTTTCCCAAAAGCGCTTATAGCTCAAAAGCGAAAAACCAATTGGCCCTGCTTTCAAAGGCCGGAAAGAAAAAAAAACCGGTTTCCGCCTCTCGTTCCTCCCAAAAGGCCAGGGAGCTGTTTTTCATGGCCGAGAAGTGTCACAAAGTGCTTTTGAAATCCTCAAAGAAACAGAAATACAGATGTTTCTGGAAGGATTGCATAAAGTCATACCATTCGGTCTACGACTACGATCCCTCCGGGCCGTGGGCTGCCGCAGGTCTGTACAAAGCCGGAGAGCTCTATCTTGGTCTTTACAGGCATTCCTTCAAGCCGGATGACAGGAAACAGGGTATAAGCCTTCTTGAGAAAGTAATGCGTGAGTTTCCCAAAAGCGCTTATAGCAGAAAGGCTGCTGCAAAACTCGAGCTTGTAAACGGTAAGGAACCTGCCGGCAAACCGTCTGGTGCGCCGGGTCCGGGCAAAAAAAAGGATGCCAAAGCTTATGCATGCGCGGTCCCGCAAAAGGATACGCCTTCTGCGGCCGGACCGGCGACAGTCGAGGATGTCCGGTTTTGGTCAAACCCGACCTATACCCGTGTGGTTATCGATACCGACAGGCAGGTATCCTACAGCCATAACCTGCTGAAATATGATCCGAACAGGAGAAAACCAAAGAGACTTTATGTCGACCTTGCGAACTGCAGGCTTGGCAAAAAAATCTCGCG
>MZGQ01000119.1 GCA_002085115.1 Desulfococcus sp. 4484_241 | reverse complement strand
TGTGTGATCTTTTTTCGCCCGGCCTCACCTTCCTTGGAAAGCCTATCCAGGTATGGGATAACCACGGTGAGGAGCTGTAAGATGATCGAGGCGCTGATATATGGCATAATCCCCAGCGCAAAAACAGAAAGCCTTTCCAGGGCACCACCTGAGAACATGTCAAAAAGCCCTAACAGAGTTCCCTTGGCGCGCGCGAAAAAGCTGGCGAGTGCGTCTCCATCTATCCCCGGCGTCGGTACCGCACAGCCTATCCGATACACCAGTAGAAGTCCAAAGGTATACAGTATACGCTTTTTTAACTCCGGGATCTTGAAAACATTCTGAAAACCACTTACAACCATATGAAATCAGCTCCGCTAAACGATCTCAACCCTGCCTCCAGCAGCTTCGATTTTGTTCCTGGCAGATGTGCTGCAACGGTTTACCTTGATAAAGAGCGGGTAATCTATCGCCCCGTTTCCCAGCAGCTTTACCCCATCCGGCTGCCGGCCGACGAGCCCGGCAGCCCTCAAGACCCCTCTGTCTACTACTGTACCTTCTTCAAAACGGGCCAGATCCCGTATGTTCACAACAGCATATCGTTTTTTGAAGATATTGGTAAAGCCACGCTTGGGCAAACGCCGCTGCAATGGCATTTGCCCGCCCTCAAATCCCGGGCGGATATTGCCGCCGGAACGGCTTTTTTGACCTTTGGTTCCCCTGCCTGCAGTCTTGCCGTGTCCCGAGCCTACCCCCCGGCCAACGCGCCTGGGAGACCTGCGGGCCCCTTTTGGAGGTGACAGCTCATTAAGTTTCATGGTCTTTCTCCTCAACATCCAATAGATGGGACACCTTCCGGACCATCCCTCTCACCGCAGGGTTGTCTTCCAAAACAACGGTGGAGTTTAACTTGCGCAACCCCAGGCTCTCGATAGTCTTTCGATGTTTTTTCGGTCTTCCTATAAGACTCTTTTTTAACGTGACCTTAAGTATCCTGGACATGGACTGTTTCCCTAACAGAATTTGTACAAAAATACCGACGTTATCAATGCCTTGCTGCAATCGATTTGGGCCGCGCAAAGCACAATTAGATTTGCGAGGGCTCCTTGCCCCGTCTGGCCGCAATGGTCTCGCGGCTTCGGAGTTGACTCAACCCGTTCAACGTAGCCTTTACCACATTGTGCGGATTGCGGGACCTCATACATTTGGTAAGGATGTTCTGCACACCGACGGCTTCCATTACCGCCCGAACTCCACCGCCTGCAATCACGCCTGTACCCCGGGAGGCCGGCTTAAGTAAGACCCGCCCTGCACCATATTTCCCCATGATCTCACAGGGAATAGTCCCGTCAATCAAAGGGATATGGATCATGTTCTTTTTCGCGCGTTCCACCCCTTTGCGAATCGCCTCAGGCACCTCGTTGGCTTTGCCGAGGCCGTACCCGACCTTCCCATTGCCATCGCCAACAACCACAACAGCACTGAAACTAAAACGGCGCCCCCCCTTGACAACCTTGGCGGTCCGGCTTATGTGAACCACCTTCTCTATTAGCTGGACCTCTCCTGGTACTTGATCAACCAACCGCCATCCTCCTTGCTAAAAACTGAGACCCCCTTGACGTGCTCCATCTGCAATTGCCTTGACCCTGCCATGATACAAAAAACCGTTACGGTCAAAAACCACCTTTGAGACCCCTTTTTCGATAGCCCGTTTTGCAACAAGCTTTCCTACAAAATTTGCCGCATCTATCTTTCTCTCAAACGGGGCGTGCTCGCGTACCTCTTTGTCGACGGTAGAAGCGGAGGTTAAGGTGTGACCGCTTGTATCCACAATCAGCTGACAATAGATATGTCGTGCACTCCTGAAAACAGTCAGGCGTGGTCTCTCCTCGGTTCCAAAGACCTTTTTACGCACACGCTTTTTCCTCTTCAAACGTGCCTCTTTTTTCTTACTTAATATTCCCATGGACCTACTTTTTCCTCATGCAACCTGCATCGGAGTATTGGAGCAACAGAGTGCCGGAGAAATGAAATGATGACATCTTGTTTGCCCCCAACCCCTCCATCAGTCCGGGCCAGCGGTGCAGCTCGGTTGATGCAGGACAATAAATGATTTCAATATCCGGTACAATTACCAGGCCATCTACTTCGCACCCGATTTGCCCGCTTTCCGCCTGATGTGCTCTTCAGCATACTTGCTCTTCAGCATACTTGACTCCCTTGCCCTTGTATGGTTCAGGCTCCCTGAAACCTCTGATAATGGCAGCCGTCGAGCCCAGCAGTTCTTTGTCGATTCCGGATAGGGTAATCCTGTTTCTTTCAACCGAAGCGGATATTCCATCAGGGAGTTTGTAGACATCAACCGAAGCGGATATTCCATCAGGGAGTTTGTAAACAACAGGATGCGAATAACCGAGAGCAAATGTCAACACGTTCGATTTCAATTCCACACGATATCCAACGCCATTCCATTGATTTCGAGCACCCGTTTGAAACCCTGAGTAACGCCAGTTATCATGTTGCTTACCAGTGTACGGGTAAGTCCTTGAATAGCTCCAACCCGCTTGCTCCTGCCGGATGGGACCACCTGAATGAAATTCTCGTTGATGCTCAGTGCAACATCACCATGTATCGTCCGAGACAATTCTCCCTTTGGCCCCTTTACGGTCAAGCGACACCCGCTATAGCTCACTTTGACACCGTCTGGTACCTGAATCCGTTGTTTGCCCACGCGTGACATTATTGATACACTCCTACCAAATATGACACAGCAGTTCGCCACCGACATTTAGTTTTCTTGCCTCTTGATCGGTAAGAACTCCTTTTGAGGTTGACAGTACGGCTATCCCCATCCCATTCAGTACCAGGGGAATATCTTTTCTCTTAACATACACACGCCTGCCGGGCTTGCTCACCCGTTTAAGGCCTGCAATAACAGATTCCCTGGCTTCGTCATATTTGAGATAAATCCTGATTGTGCCGTGCCCTCTTTCCCTGACCAGTTTGTAGTTCTTGATATAACCCTCGGTTTTCAATATCCTGGCAAGGCTAATCTTCATCTTGGAAGATGGAATATCTACTCTGTTGTGTCTTGCCATAACCGCATTCCTTATGCGCGTAAGCATATCAGCCAACGAATCAGTCACCGGCATTACCTGCTGTCTCCTTTCATAAGATATATCCTCCAGTCACTGGCAATTGGCATGGCTGGCAAATCAAGACGATGGTTTTCATGAGCAATAACTAATGACCCCCAACCAGTTATTTACCAGCTCGATTTGATCACTCCGGGAAGTTGCCCCTGAAGAGCCAGGTTCCTGAAACATATTCTACAAATGCCGAATTTCCTTATAAATCCTCTTGCCCGTCCACATATAGGACATCGCGAATATGCACGGGTTCGGAACCGGGGCGGGCGCTTTGCCTTTACCATTAAAGCCTTCCTTGCCACACAAGCCTCCCTTTTTATTTCCTAAAAGGCATTCCCATAAGTTCAAGTAGGGCCCTGCCTTCCTCGTCGGTGCGTGCAGTGCTCACGATGGTTACGTTCAGCCCTTTGATTTTGTCGATTTTGTCATAATCGATTTCCGGGAATATAATATGTTCCTTAATACCGACAGAGTAGTTCCCGCGACCGTCAAACCCTTTGGCCGAAACCCCTCGAAAGTCCCGCACTCTTGGAAATGAAATGTTCACCAACCGCGTGAAGAAATCGTACATACGTTTCCCCCGAAGCGTTACCATGCAACCAACAGGCATTCCCACCCTCAGCTTGAAGGAAGCAATCGATTTGCGGGCACGCCTTACAACAGGTTTCTGACCGGCAATAAGAGCCAATTCTTCAACGGCTGAATCGAGTATCTTGATATTCTGGATTGCCTCGCCAAGCCCCATATTAAGCACGATCTTGCTCAGCCTGGGAACCTGCATGACATTCTTATACCCAAATCTTTTCATGAGCTTCGGAATCAGCTCTTTTCTGTAGCGTGTCTGTAGATCCAACATGACCACCTTTAATGATTTGACCTTCCCTTAAACTATGTATCAATAATTTCTCCACACTTCCCGCACACTCTCACCTTCTTGCCATCCTCCAGCCGTTTCTTTTTCACACGTATCGGTTCCATACACTTGTTGCAGAGCAACATAACATTGGACCAGTGAATCGGCGCTTCTTTTTCTATAATTCCGCCGTGCCGCGTCTGCCCCCCCGGTCTCGTATGCCGCTTGACAAAATTGACATTTTCAACGACCACACGTTCCTTTTCGTGCAGGACGCTAACTACCTTGCCAATCTTGCCCTTTTCCTTGCCCGCAATAACTTTAACCTTGTCGTTTTTCTTCAGGCGACACTTTACCGCCGAAGCAGGCTCCATCCTCTTTCCAAATGCCATATCACAACACCTCCGGAGCCAGAGAGATGATCTTCATAAAATTCTTTGCCCGCAGCTCCCTTGCCACAGGCCCGAAGATGCGGGTTCCGATCGGCTCCCCCTGTTGATTGATTAATACTGCTGAATTATCGTCAAACCTGATGTAAGAACCGTCACCCCTCCGCAATTCCTTCTTTGTACGGACCACCACAGCCCGCATGACATCGCCTTTTTTCACCTTGCTGTTTGGTATGGCTTCCTTGACCGAAACAATAATAATGTCTCCGACTCTTGCGTACCGCCGCCGTGACCCACCAAGGACCCTGATACAATACAACTTTTTTGCACCTGAATTATCCGCAACTTCTAACTTTGTCTCTGCCTGGATCATGATTCCAATACACCTCTCAAACAGCCTTCTCCAGGATTTCTCCTACTCGCCACCGCTTCGTCTTGCTCAAGGGCCTCGTTTCTATAATCATAACCTTATCACCTATATTGCACCGGTTTTTCTCATCGTGGGCCGCATACTTGGCACGTCGTTTGACATATTTCTTATACACAGGATGTTTTACAATCCTATCTATGGCCACTACAACGGTTTTATCCATTTTGTTACTGACAACCGTACCAGTCAGCTTTTTTCTGGATCCCCTTTCCTTCATCTATTATCAACCCCCCTGATCCTGACGCCAATCCATCATTATTCGTAAGTCTTTATCGCTTTAGCCGTTTTAAAAAACAGAAACCCTATACGTAAATCGTTGTTCGCAACCTGGTATCTCGTGCATGAAACCGATCACCGTGAGACGCCCGTCGAAATCAGCTGTGATCTCCCATCAGCCCGTGATTACAGTTGGTTTCAGGTAAATAATCCCAACGGACTACTGAGATTTGTTGTTCCATGACATGTGCACTTCAAGCAGGTTGCCGCTCCCTCAGGACGGTTTTCATGCGGGCTATTTCCTTCCTGACCTGACGAAGCCTCATAGGGTTTTCAAGCTGATCCGTGGCATGCTGGAATCTCAGATTGAACTGTTCCTGATTCAGTTCCTCCAGTTTTTTGCGTATTTCCTCTAAGCTCAAGTCCCTGATTTCGCTTGCTTTCATCTATGCTCTCCACGCACCAACACACGGGTTTTGAACGGGAGCTTATGTGAAGCCAGGCGGAATGCTTCCTTTGCAATTGCCAATGGAACTCCTTCCATTTCATAGAGAATCCGGCCAGGCTTGACCACCGCAACCCACCCCTCAGGGGAACCTTTTCCTTTCCCCATTCTGGTTTCAGCGGGCTTTTTTGTAATCGGCTTGTCCGGAAAAACCCGAATCCAGATCTTGGCACCCCGCTTTACATGACGGGTCATCGCTATACGTGCTGCTTCTATTTGCTGTGCAGTCATAAATCCGCACTC
>MZGQ01000054.1 GCA_002085115.1 Desulfococcus sp. 4484_241 | reverse complement strand
TTTTCAAGGTGGATCGAGAAAAACCCGTAGTATGCGCCGTGGCTTACAAGCATAATAAAACCGCACAGCAGAAAAACAGCAACATGTTTTTGCCTGACGATTTTTGCAATCCCTGCTTCACGGGGCCGGCCCTTCAGGGAGGGTAACGCCAGTGAGCAAAGCGACTGAACAAGCATTCCGGCAAAAATAAGCGGAACTATGATTCTTATGGAAATCGTGTCGGTAAGCCTGCCGACCGTGATTACCGTTGCTATGAAACTTATTGTTCCCCATGCGCGCACCGTGCCGTAACTTTTTTTCTTGCTGCCGAGGATGTCCATGGAGAAGGCTTCCAGAAAAGAGATTACCGGCGCCCGGAATATGCTGTAAAACAGGACTATCACAAGCATGGGGTAAAAACCGGTTGTAAGGAGGAGGAGGCTCCACAGCGCGGCGCTTGCGGTGTTGCAAAGCACGTATATAGGCTTTCGGGCATCAAACCGGTCGGCAAGAGCGCCCCACAGCAGCGGAAAAATGACAGCGGCTCCTGTCTGCATCGATGACAGTATTCCGATCTGGAATCCTGAAAACCCCAGGCGGTAGCAGTAAAGGTTGAAAAAAGGCAGCAATATGCCAAGAACGCCGAAAAACAGAAAGTACTGGATGGCCAGAGCGGTTGTTTTGGGGGCAGGTTTAAAAAATCCTGTTTTGATTTTTGTTTTTTTTAAAAACACTGACTTTTGCAACTCCCCGGCTTGACGGTTTGGCCGATAAAGTAGTAATGCTGTTATAACTGGTTTTATATTCTAAGGGGGGTACTTAAAAGCCCATGGCCGATAAAACCGGCAGAACTTATGTTAGCAGATGCGGCCTGTTTTTTCCAGCATGCCTTGTTGTGATGGTTTTGCTGGTTTACGGGTGCTCAAGGCAGGTGGTGGTTCCCCGGCATAAGGCTGCTGCTTCAAAGGGAGCTTACAGGCAGTTCGGGAAGTGGTATAAGCCTCTTGAAAGTTCTGCCGGGTTTACGCAGGAGGGTATGGCCTCATGGTACGGGGATCCTTTTCACGGCAGAAAAACGGCAAGCGGCGAGGTTTACAACATGTACGACATGACCGCGGCCCACAAGACGCTTCCGCTGGGTACAATGGTCAGGGTCACAAACAGGCAAAACGGCAAAAGCGTTGATGTGCGGATAAACGACAGAGGCCCTTTTGTGCGGGGCCGAATCATAGATCTCTCCTATGCCGCGGCCCGCAAGCTGGGTATTCTCGGGCCTGGGACCGCACCGGTCAGGATTGTGGCTTTGGGAAGAACCCCGGGCGACCGTTCATCCGGGATCGAAGAGGGTGTGCTGACGGTCCAGGTGGGGGCTTTTGCACAAGACGCAGCGAGGATTCTTGCAGACGAAGGATTTAAACAGACTTTCATAGTGGCCGAGTAACCGGAGGCGCAGCATGGATAAACCCGGTCTTGCCAACGTCGTTTTCCTTGACAGGGACGGCGTTATAAACGAGGATTCTCCGGAATATATCAAAAGCTGGGCCGAGGTGCGTTTCATACCTGGAAGCCTTGAGGCACTGCGCAGGCTGACTGACGCGGGATTTGCGATAATTATTGTAACGAACCAGTCGGCAATAGGACGGAAGCTTATCACCCTGGATGATTTTGAATATATCAGCACCAGGATGATGCAGGAGATAGAAAAGGCCGGCGGCCGCATACTGGACCTGTTTTTTTGCCCCCACGTTCCGGATGATGGGTGCTGCTGCAGGAAGCCAAAGCCAGGCATGATCCATAAGGCCCGTGAAAAATACACGATAGAGATGGCGTCATCATCCATGATAGGCGACAGTGCCAGGGACATAGAGTGTGCGATAGCCGCAGGCTGCCCGTGTACCGTTCTTGTTGAGACCGGTAACGGTAAAACCGCCAAAAATGAGCTTGGGGCAAAAGGTATTGTCCCGACCTATGTCGCGTCAGACCTTCTCGACGCCGCCATGTGGCTGATAGCAAACAGCGAGCAGGACCCCGCCGCATGAAGTTATCGATTCAGGGCACCCTTGAGGCCATAAAATACCGTAACAGCTCCAACTGTTATACCGTGGCTGTTATGCGGACCGGCGGGCAGGACACGGGCATAACAGTTGTCGGGGTCATGCCCGCTCTGGCGCCGGGCCAGGTGGTGAAGGTGACCGGCAGGTGGAAAACGCATCCGAGGTTCGGCCGCCAGTTTCTTGTTACTTCCTGCGAGAATGTGCTTCCCGCAACCATTGAGGGCATTCGAGCCTATCTCCAGTCCGGCTTTGTGAAAGGCATAGGCCCTTCAACCGCCCGGCGTATAATAGAACATTTCGGCGCCCAAACCATCGATGTGATCGAAAAACAGCCGGACCGGCTTACCGAGGTGCCTGGCATAGGCAGGGCAAAGGCCGCCATGATACGGGACTCGTGGAATGAGCACCATGTTGTGGCGGCATTGATGACCTTTCTTGTTGAAAAGGGGCTTGACGCTTCATACGCTCCCCGCCTTTTTCGTGAGTATGGCCAAAACGCACTGGAGATTCTTAAAACCGATCCATTCCGTGTCGCGGCTGACATGCCTGGAAAGGGGTTTGTTATTGCCGACGCCATAGCGCTTGCATCCGGGGTAAGAGAGGATGACCCCGCCCGCGTGCGGGCATGCGTTCTTCATTTTTTGGGCCAGGCCACGGCAAGCGGCAATCTGTTTGCCTTTGCCAGCCGGCTTTACAGTCAGTGCGAGACGATGTTTCACGTGGACAGGGGCGCTGTGGAAAAAGCGGTTCGCGAACTTTCACGGGCCGGGGAAGTTGTTATAGAGGAGATGCCGGGGCCGGAACCCGGTGTGGATGTGGTCTGGCCCGCGCAGCTTTACGAGGCGGAAACCGGTATAGCGGCGAGGATAAAGGCTATGCTGTCGGGATCCATACCGGCGGAAGAAACAGACACAGGCCTTATAATGGAGCGGGTCGTCCGCCATCTTGCCGTAAAGCCGTCACCGGAACAGCTGGAGGTGCTTGAAAACATAATGTCCCACCGTCTCGTGGTGGTCACGGGCGGGCCCGGCACGGGAAAGACAACCCTCGTGCGTGCCATAGCCGCCATGTTCGAGGGGACCGGCAGGAGCGTGGCCCTGGCAGCGCCCACCGGCAGAGCGGCCAAGCGGCTTTCCGAGGTTTCGGGGAAAAAGGCCACAACGATACACCGTTTGCTCGGCATTGGCGTGGATGACGAGCAGCTGTCGGGCAATCCGGACAACATGATAGATGCCGATGTCATTGTCATAGACGAGGCATCCATGGTTGATGCGTCCCTTTTCTATCACCTGATTCGCGCTGTTCCCGTAACCTCTACGCTCGTGCTGGTAGGGGATGTCGATCAGTTGCCCCCGGTCGGGCCGGGAAAGGTGTTGCGGGATCTTATAGAGTCGGAGGTTTTGCCGGTATTTTTCCTGCGCGAGGTTTTCAGGCAGGCAGACCGGAGCACTATCATCAGGAATGCTCACCACGTGCGCAGGGGAGAACCTCTTGAGCTGGAAGAGGTTGCCGAAATGCCGGGTTCTGGGGATTTCTGGTTTATCGAGGAAAACGATCCGGATCGTATTGCCAGAACCATTGTGGATCTGTGCTCCAGAGTCCTTCCGGAAACATTCGGGTTTGACAAGCTGCGCGACATCCAGGTCATTACACCGATGCACAAGGGAAGGCTGGGAACGATAGCGCTGAATCGTATGCTCCAGAGCGCCATAAACAGTGAATCCGGTATGGACACTCGAACAAAAGGGACGGCTTTCCGGCCCGGTGACAAGGTTATGCACCTTAAAAACAACTATGCCAGGGAACTGTTCAACGGGGACATCGGAACCGTTGTTGATGTTGACGACACCCGGCGGGTGGTTCTTGTTGATTATTACGGACGCGTTGTGGAGTATGATTTTGCAGAAACAGACGAGCTTTCTCTGGCATACGCGGTGACCGTGCACAAGGCACAGGGCTCGGAATACCGTGCTGTTGTTATGCCTTTAACCACCAGCCACTACATCATGCTTGAGCGTAACCTGCTTTACACCGCGATTACCAGGGCAAGGGAGCTTGTTGTGATGGTCGGTATGCGGAAGGCGGTTGATGTCGCCATGAAAAGGAACAATCCACACGGCAGGCTTTCCCTTCTTTCCTACAGGCTGAACCCCGGGCCGGGATAGGTTTGAACCCGGCGGGCAGCGCTCCTTTGATGTGACTGGCGGCTATCTGTTTTTGTTTTTTGTTTCGTGGAATATGGACGCATTTTTCACCATTGCATTGGCCCATCCCGGTGTGCCAAGGGCGTGTATATGGGTGTAGGCGGCAAGGACGTTTTTTTTGCAAAGTCCGTCACGGCCGTCTGCAAATCCTTTCCCCCTTGTTGTTGAAAAAACCAGGTCAAAATTTTCCTCCTGCCGGTCCATCACGGTGGAGTACCTGAACTCATGGCCCCGAATCGTGCTTCCAGTCGGAAAGTAGGGGTTCTCCCTGTCCACCGTGGAAACCGTGTAGCCGTGGCCCACAGGTTTTCCGGATATTCCAAAGGATACCCTAAAGACCCCGCACATGGGGAAACTGGTCCCATCCAGGACAAGTTCCCGGCCAAGGTATATAAGTCCTCCGCATTCGGCATATATCGGCATACCTTCTTTGGCCAGCCTTTTCACCTGGTTCCTGTAACTTTCGTTTTTGGCAAGAAGTGCGGCATGGGTTTCGGGAAAACCACCGCCAAGGTACAGTGCGTCTGTGCCTGGTGGAAGTTTTGGATCGTAAAGCGGGGACGTGAAGACCACTTTAGCGCCGGCAGCTTCCAGCGCTTCTATGTTTTCCGGGTAGTAAAACTGGAAAGCAGCATCCCTTGCCACCGCTATTGTGAGGGGGGTTTCCCCTGTGGCGGATTGTCCGGAGAGATCGGTTTCAGCAGTGTCAATATTGCCAAAAGCAGGCGCGGATCTGGCCATTGCAAGCACCGCATCAAGATCGATATGCCGGGCGGCAATGTCGGCGGCCTCGGATATCGCATCCCTGGCCCATCGATGCTCATGTGTGGGAACCAGGCCCATGTGGCGTTCGGGAAAATTTGCGCATCCTGCAACAAGGGCCGCCATGGTGCGCGTAGTTTTTGTGCAGTCCACGCACAGCAGAACAGGGGCCTTAAGCAGTTTGGCTATTTCCGCGGTGCTCGTGCTTCCGTTTATGTCTATGCCGTCATGCAGTCCCCGGTTGCCCTCTATAACGGCGATATCGAAACCGGCTGTATGGGAAAAAAAAGAATGAAGAATTGTCGGTGACGGGATAAAAAACGGGTCAAGATTTCTGGCCGGAACGCCGGCGGCCATTGAAAGCCAGCCGGCGTCTATATAGTCGGGGCCTTTCTTGAAAGGCGCGACACGCTTCCCAAGATTCTTCAGTGCGGCGATTATGCCTATGGCAACCGTTGTTTTACCAGCGCCGCCTCTTAACGCGGCAACCGTTGTTTTACCAGCGCCGCCTCTTAACGCCGAAACGATCAGCCTGGGACGGTCCGTGTCATGTTGCATTGGAATCTTTCAACAGCGGGAGCGGTGCCCTCGCATGCACGAAGACTAATCTTCGTGCTCAGCCGCAGCCTGTTTTCCCGTGCCCTTCAGGCCATACATAGTCGTGCTTCCGCTTGACCAGAACTCCAGAATACCCATTTCAACCATTTTGTTTACATACTTTTTGGCCTCCCTGGGCTTCATGCCGAGTATATCCTGGAGATCGGAAAAGTAGAATTTTGATTTTGTCTTTTGTTTTTTCTGAAGGGCCTCGACAACGAGTTTGTTTGCGGTTTCCTGATCCATTTTTTAGTTCCTCCCAAAATATAAAGGCTTCGGGAGAAACGGAACTGTCATCCGTCTCTCCCGTTGCCGGTTTAAGAGCCTTTTTGAATTTAATCCGTGAACTTGAACTGCGTTGTCTGGCGCCACGTGTAGTAGGCCGGGTCACGGAAGTCATCAATCAGGTGGTGGGTAAATTCAAGACCGCATTTCTCAAAGAATTTTTCCCATCCTATGCGCTCGGCCCACTCGCCGAGACGCTCATACTTTCTGGCGTCCTTGGAATAGGTGTCCACGATTTTTTTAATGGTACTGGTAACTTCCGGCCACCTGGGCGGGTTGTTCGGCAGGTACGCCACAGCGACCTTTGAAAACTTTGGTGCGCTTATACGGTTTGAAACCTTGCCGCCCACCATGATTACGATACCGTCGCCTTCCTTGTCCGCGAGCGGCATCGAAGGACACATGGTGTAACAGTTGCCGCAGTACATGCAGCGGCTGTGGTTGACCTCCACGCTCTTTACCTCGGTGCCGTCCTCGAGAGCAACCTTTTTCGGCTTTATGGCCGCAGTCGGACAAGCCGCAATCGCCAGCGGGATCTCACACATCTTGTCGATGTATTCATGCTCTACCATTGGCGGTTTGCGGTGATAACCGAGGATCGCTATGTCTGAACAGTGAACAGCGCCGCACATGTTCAGGCAGCATGCAAGTGAAACGCGTACCTGGGCCGGGAGGTCCATATTCTGGAAGTGCTCGAAAAGAACATCCAGGGTGGCCTTGACAGGCCCGGAAGCGTCTGTAGCCGGTGTATGGCAGTGAATCCATCCCTGTGTGTGAATTATATTTGTTATTCCTGCTCCTGTTCCGCCTATGGGGAACTTGAAACTTCCGCCCGGAAATTTCCTGCTTTCAAGGTCCTTTTTAAGAGCTTCGGCCTTCTCCTTGGAGTCCACCATGAACTCTATGTTGTTCCTGGTGGTGAAGCGCAAGTAACCATCACAATATTTGTCTGCTATTTCACATATTTCACGTATGTGGGTAACCGACATCAGGCGGCATCCGCCGACCCTGACCGTGTATAGCTCATCGCCTGTTTCGGATACGTGCACCAATACTCCGGGTTCAAGTATTTCATGGTATGCCCACTTGCCCTTGTTCTTGGCGATTATGGGCGGATAAAATTCTTCGTAGTTTCTTGGGCCGATATCTGTAATACGATCCTTCATCGGCTCTTTTGGATCGTAGCCAGAGGATATAAAAGCCATGGTGTTTCCCCCTTCCTATCTCTGATGATGTTTTCTGAATTCCTTGATGTCTCTTTCAAATCCGCCGGGCACCTCTTCCTCTTTCCAGAAGATGTACGGGTTTGTCCTGGGCTCCTGTACATGCTGGGGCACTGGCTTGATGTTTGTCACCTCAAGCAGTTTCTGGAAGCCCTGGCGTTTCATAAGCTCGCCGAGCCGCTCGCGGTTCTTGCCCTCTTCCATCCACCAATCCCAAATAGCCTCTATGACTTCCTTGATCTCGTCATACGGCTCTTCGACCTTTATGAACGGTACCAGAAGGGAACCCATCTGTGCGCCGTCCAGTATCGGGGCTTTGGCTCCTGCGAGTATGGAGCATCCTCTGTCCTTGCCCGGTTTGAGGGCCCTTGGCATAACGTTTATGCAGTGCATGCAGCGGGTGCATTCCCTGTTGTTTATCTCCAGCTTCCCGTCTTCGTAACGCATGCACCCGGTCGGGCACCTGTCGATAACCTCTTTCTGGATATCAAAGGGGCCCCAGTCACGACCTGCATGTGCACCGGCGTTGGGCGGGAACTCTCCTGCAACATAGGCTTTTACAGCTTCCTGGTCTATCTGGATCTCATCTCTCCAGGTACCTACAAAGGAGAGGTCGGCGCGTGCTATTGAAGCCACGCAGCAGTTGGGGCATCCGTCAAACTTAAACTTGAACTTGTAAGGAAACGCCGGCCTGTGCAGCTCGTCCTGGTACTCGTTTGTAAGGTAGTGGCAGAGCGCCTGCGTGTCGTAACACGCGTATTCACACCTTGCCTGTCCTATGCAGTCAGACGGCGTCCTGAGGTTGGACCCTGATCCTCCAAGGTCCTGGTTGTGTTTGTGTGTCAGCTCGTAGAAAATCTCTTCAAGCTGCGGGGTGGTGGTACCAAGAAAAATTATGTCGCCGGTTGATCCGTGCATGTTGGTCAGCCCGCTGCCCCTGAATTCCCAAAGGTCGCACAGCTCTTTCAGGTATTTGGTGGTGTAGAACTTGCCGGCCGGCTGGTTCACGCGCATGGTATGGAAATGGGCCACACCCGGGAACTGTTCCGGCTGGTCACAGTAACGGCCTATGACACCGCCGCCATACCCGAACACGCCCACTATACCGCCGTGTTTCCAGTGGGTGGTGCCGTCCTTGTAGGACAGCTCGAGAACACCCATGAGATCCTCAACAACATCCTGCGGAATCTGGTACTCGATGTTCCTCTCGTTTTTTGCTCTTGCCTCTGCTTCCTGCTTGAGGTCGGACACGAAGCTGGGCCACGGTCCGGACTCCAGCTGGTCCAGCAAAGGAGTCTGATGTTTCGCCATTCTTAACCTCCGTTTTGTTTTTTATTTACAATGATAAAGGCGTTGCCTGCGGCAACCAAAACACTCTGCTGAATCACCTCCTGTTATATTTATTTTTTAGCAAACCCGCGTTAACGGCCTCTTCCTACTTGTCGTGCGATACGATCTCCCTTTTGATTTCAGGGGCCACTTCGTAGCCAAGCTGCTCTGCTTTTTTGCAGTGTTTGGCCGCAAGTTCTGTTTCGCCTTTTTCAAGATAGGCGATTGTAAGGTTGTTATGGGCAATGGCAAAGCCGGGTTCAATTTCAAGGACTTTCATGTTTGCCTCTATGCTTTTATCCACCATTCCTTTCATCAGGTAGGCGTTGGCAAGATTGGCATACGCCTGGATGAAGTTTGGATTAAGCGATGTGGCTTTTTCAAGCGCTTCAATGGCCTTGTCGATCTCCCCCTTTTGCAGGTAAACAAATCCTATGTTACCGTATCCTTCTGCAAACCCCTCGCGGGCTTTGACCGCACGCTCGTTGTACATGAGGCAACCGTCAAGGTCGTTGCGCCGCATGCAAAGACCGCCAAGCAGCACGTAAGCTTCGGAAAGTGTAGGACTGCAGCTTATTGCCTCATGCAGCTCATGCTCGGCCTCATCGAATCTTTTTTGTGCCAAAAGCGCCACCGCATAGTTATAGCGGGTCATTCCGCAGGTAGGGCTGGATCTCACCGCGTTTCTATACTGCTCAAGGTACTCTTCGCTGTCTGTCAAGCTTGTCATAAAAATTTTAACCGATGCTGTTTTGGAATTTTAAAAACACATATCATGTAAAGTTGCTATTCTAACCCCGAATATGGGTATGTTGTCAAGGGAAAAGAAAAACCGAAAAGTTAGTGTGCCATTTTGTCTGCAATTTCGTTTCGAGCTACTGCGATGTAGGCGGGGGCTATCTCGGTGACAAACGAAATCCCGCATTTATTGTTCCGATTTTTTCTGTTCGGTATAGATGAGGTTGATTTTAAGGGGAGGCCTTTTTCTTCTTTCGCCCTTGTTGTCCCTTGGAAGTATGTACTGGTTTTCGACCGTAAGCCAAGGGTTTGCCGGATTTAAAACGCGCAGTTTCCCGTCTTCAGGCTCTCTTGCGGACTCGGTAAACATGTATAATACCTGGAGTATAAACACTCCGGATTTTCCCTCGGTCCCGATCAGATAGTTTTCGTTGAGTTCCTTTAGCGTTATCTCGTTGTCCTTTGCAAGGGCGGACATCATCGATGGGGAGAGCTTTGTTAACGCGGTCTTGCACACCCCGCGCTCGGAGAGCCTTGTAAGGTAGCGCGCCTCGCTGCTGGCAACGTAAACCGTGCTTATGCAGGGCAGCCTTTTGAGAAACTGGGCCGCAACAAGGGCTGCCGTCCTTCTGCCTCCGACAAGAAAGGGGAAACCGTAATACTCGAAAAGTTTTTTCTGCAGACTCTCTGCGTAATCGTCCCCCCTCTCGTAAAGATCCTTGGATATGTAGCGAAGGTGGCGCGCAAGATCCTCGGCTGCATCGTCTATCGGCCAGTCCACGCGCACGTGGAAATGGGTGACGGCATAGTGGTTGGTGGAAGCAGAGGCGGGGTCTCTCTGAATAAGAAGTGCATAGTCCAGCGGAAGAAGATCCCGGAGAAAATTGAGGAACCTGGCTGACTCAATGAATTTCTGTGTTCTGTCAAAGTCTTCAAGCGGAAGTGACTTTGTTTTTGTAAGGTTGGACCGTGTTGCCCTGTTGATGTCAAAGAACCTGATATATTTTTTGCACGTTTCAGGTATGACGTCTTCGACAAAAATTACCAGAAAAGTGTTCTGGTTCTCATACTCTATCTTGGGAAGCTGTGCCCTGGGCTTTAGCTCCCGTTTTTCCGGAAAGGGGTAAGGCTCTTTTTTACGCTTGAAATTTTTATAGGAATCGATCAGTGCGTACTCAATCACGAACTGGTCAAGATCGTCCCTTAAAAGTTCGTAATAGGATCGGCGAAGTTTTTCTTCAGCGCTCAACTCTTCTCTGATTCGCCAGTGAAGCATTCATCCCCCATACACAACAGCTTTATTTTTTTAGACATTTTATTCTACCACACCACGGTTGTCAATAGAATAAACGGCAATAAACCGTTTTTTTGAAAATATGTCAAATTTATTGCGTCAGTATCCGTTTGCCGCTACAAATTTTTACCATTTCCATCTTGACGTCGATGCCCGTTGATTGTAAGTTTTTGTATATAAGTCTGACTTTTCGCCCCTTTTCCAAGCCAGGCAACCATGATGGAGATCAATATGATCAATCTGACTATTTTTCACAAAATAAACCCCGGCTGAGCGGCATGTGAAAAGGCTATAGTTGTAGCCAAAGAGTTGAAGAGTCTGTTTGGTGAAAAAATAAGCCTGCACATACACGACGTGGATTTGTCACAGGCGCGGCAATACGGTTTCAAGGGTCCTATAAAAATTTTGCTTGACCAGGAACCTGTCCCTCTCAAAACAGCTTTTGACAGGGAAAAAATGAAGCGGCTTATTTTGGATAAATTGACGGAAAGAGAGTAGTTACGGCCCCGCTCAAACCGGGGTCGGGCAGCCCTGATGCCGCAGACTGAAATCGGGTACTCGGTATCACTTTAAAAATGCGTAGATATATTTTAACGCCGTAAAGATAATGATACCGGACAGCATCCACTTTATTGTTCTTGCCGGGACAAATTTCTGGCAGCGGGCACCAAGATAGATGCCTGCTGTTCCACCTATACCAAACAGCAGACCAAGCAACCAGTCCGGAGCCACAGACATGTGTGGGTAAAAAGGGGCGATGGCCTGATAGAAGGCAACACCTGCCACAGAGGTAGCAAGCGTTCCCATGAGTGCGGCTCCTGCCACCGTATACACGGGAAGCCCGAGCACCGTGACAAAAAAGGGGGCCATTATCGAACCACCGCCTATGCCGTATACACCGCCAACAATGCCGACTGTAAAGCCCAATAAAAATACGCCCAAAGTGGGAACATCAAACCGCTCGCCATAGAATGTGTAACAAAGCCGCATAAGGCTGAAATGTGTAACTGTTACAACCCGGTCTTCCGGACAGCGGTCGTCTTCCTGTTTCTGGTTTCTGAAAAGGGTTTCGCTTCTTTTCGCCGCTGACATGCCCGATTGTTTTTTTGTAAGGTCCCGCAACATCATTGCGCCGATGTAGAGGAGGACGGCAGCGGCGAACAATTTAAAATTACGGGGATCAGGCAAGTATTCCACCCGCAAGAATGAACCGACCAGAACTCCGGGCAGTGTGCCTGCAACCACGATCCAGGCAAGGGGCCATACCATCCTCCCTTCCCTCCAGTACCTGTATACCCCGCCTGGAATTGCAACGATGTTAAAAAGCTGATTGGTGGCGCTCACTGAAGGGGCTGTGTAGCCAAGAAACGAGACCTGGAAGGGCAGCAGCAGAAACGCGCCAGACACCCCGCCCATCGAGGTGAAAAAGGAGATTACAAAGGCCACAACAGGCGGTACCCACGGCGCTGTTTCGATTCCTGCGGTATGAAAAATCATGACCAGGCTTTTCTCCTAACATTAGTACCTTTGCTATATTCCCAGCACCAGCTTGGCTGTTCCAAAATAGATCATAAGGCCGGTTATATCAACGACAGTTGTAAGGGCCGGGCTTGCGACAACCGCAGGGTCTTTTTTCATAACTACCGCGATCATCGGCAGTATCGCGCCGATAAGCGTTGCGGTAACCACCTGGATGCCAAGGGCGATCGCAATGGCTATTCCTATGGTTTCAAGAGAACAGTTTCCCGGGATTGCAGAGCCTTTTCCCATGGTCAAAACGCGGGCAAAGGCGATAACGCCAAGAAGAAGGCCAAGCAGCATGGATACATTAAACTCTTTGAAAAGTATGCGCAAAATATCCCGTGGCGAGACCTCCCTCAAGGCCAGGGCACGTATGACAAGGGTTGCGGACTGGCTTCCCGTGTTTCCGCCGGTGTCCGCCAGCATCGGCATGAAGGTGGCAAGTATGGCAAACTGCATAAGCAGCCCTTCGAAATTCTGGACTATCAATCCTGACACCATACCAAGCGCGGCCAGAATTACAACCCAGGGAGCCCGGTTTAAAAAATGTTTCCAGGCCGGGGTCTTGAGATAGATACCGCTCTCATGGCTACCGGAAATCGCCATGAGTTTTTCCATGTCTTCAGTCTGTTCCTGGGTGATAACATCGAGAGCATCGTCATGGGTTATTATTCCGACCAGTGCGTCGTTTCCGTTGATAACAGGCAGGGCGATCAGATCATATTTCTGTATCTTGCGGGCAGCATCCTCCTGGTCATCATTCACTCTGGCAAAGATGACGTCCGGGTGCATTATATCCCCGATTTTTGCGTCCCGCCTGGCAAGGATGAGGTCCTTTAAAGAAACAAACCCCTGCAGCCTGCGCTGGTCGTCAACCACGTATGCATAGTATATTGTTTCCTTGTCAGGCGCCACCTGGCGCAGCTGATCTATGGCCTGGGCGGCGGTAAGATGCGGGGACAACGTGACATAGTCCGATGTCATGACCGAGCCCGCCGTGCCCTCCTCGTATGCGGCAAGTCGCCTTATATCTTCACGCTCGGCCTGGGCAAGGGCCGGAAGCACGGCTTCTCCAATATCCTCGGGCAGTTTTTTGAAAAGGTCGGCCCTGTCGTCAGGAGCCATGTCAGCAAGCAGGTGGGCGACATCCATGCGCGGCAAAGACGCCACTACTTCGATCTGGAGGTCCTCGTCCATGTGGCTGAAGATTTCAGCGCGAAGGGGATAGTCGACACTCTGAAGTATCTGCCATGCTTCGGACGCAGACAGGGCAGAGATAAGTTCCGCAACATGGGCTGGATGACCTGTTTCACAGAACGTGCGGATCGCCTTGGTGTTTCCCTTTTTCAGAAGTTCGCGCAGTTCAGGCGCAAGAAGAGGATTCTTTTTTTTCATGATTCACCTCCGTTACAGCCGCGGCTTACGACACGCGGCAGGCGGCGGTGAACCGGCTGGCTATGTCATCCGGATGGAGGAGAGCCGGTCTTTCACAGCGCCTCGGGCCGCGTGGCCGGATAGCCGCGGTCCAGGGTCGTCGGGGTCGGTTTGAATCGAAGTCCCTGTCACTTTCTGACAACTGTGACTTCCATCCGAATCGTTCATCAGACAGCCTCCGTTGCTATTTGGGTCTGTTTTTAAAAGCGCCTTGTGATTTCGCAAATCATGGCAAAAAACACAATCCGGGTTATAACCGACAGTGCTTCAAAGTTCAAGGTTTTTTTTGTAAAGTGCCAAAAGGGTATACCCGGGTTAACCCGGTTTTCCTGCAACGGAGAAAGGAACTTTGCCGTGATATTAATCTTGGGCAGGACAGGGGGTTTTTGATCCGTGTTTGACGCGGGGCTGGTATCCGCATATAGTAGAGATGTGTGTATATTGTGTCCCAGGCTTTTGACTTAACGTGGGACGTTGCATCATGGCTGATGTTTAAGAACGCTGTGTCGGCATAAAGGCGCAGGTACGTCAGACTGGGCGAACAGATGCTGTTTTATGACCTTACATACAGGGCTTACCTTTCCAGGACCGGCAGCAGGGGTGGAGGCGGCGGGGGGACAACCCCCGGTCGGGAAGACCATACCCTGGAGCACGTGATTGAGGAAGAGGAAGGGGCGCTGTCATGTTCAAACTGTCTTTACCCCATAACCCGTGTGGATGAGAAAACAGCAGTGGCCGGCGCCCACGAGCATGTTTTTGCCAACCCGGAAGGCGTGATCTTTGAGATCGGCTGTTTCCGCCTTGCACCGGGTTGTGAAGGGGTAGGCCCATCCACCCTTGAATTTACATGGTTCGACGGCTACGCCTGGCAGGCGGTTGTGTGCCGCGGATGTATGAACCATATCGGCTGGTTTTACAGCGGATCGGGCGGGTCGTTTTACGGCCTTATACTTAACCGGCTCGTCGGCATGTAGGGTTGGTATGCATCGCGGCCTGCCTGGCCTGGCGCTACAGAATTTAAGCAAATTCTGTGGTCACAGGGAACCCGCCGGGAAGCGGCACAGACATTTTTTAACAGGAAAGATCGGATGACCCGCACACGCTGGCTTGTAACAGTAATAGTGATTTTCATTTTTTCCTGCATTGCCCTCGGGATCTCCCTGTTTCTCTATATCTACTGGTTTATAAAGGTGAAATGGGGACTTGAGCGTCTGCTTCAGGATATGGGCCATGGACCGGTTGATATAAGCGCTGTTCATACGTGGGTGGTAATAACGGTCCTCTCCGTGCTTGTTGGAATAATCCTTATTGGGCTTTTAGTGATATTTGTCTACAACATTAAAATATTACAGCTTGTAAGATTGCAGCGTAACTTCATAGACAACTTCACACACGAGTTAAAGACCCCTGTAACATCCATCAAGCTTTTTCTGGAGACTTTGATAAAGCATGATCTTCCAAGAGAGGAGCAGGTTAAATACCTTGGTCATATGCTCCGTGAAACAACACGGCTGGAGAATACCATAGAAAGCATGCTGGAACTGGCTGCAATCGATGAAAAAAGATATAATAAAGATCTTACGGAAGTTGACCTTGCGCGGGAGATCGAACGGTTTTACAAAAACAACAGGCACCTGTTCGGAAATTGTGTTTTCCGCCTGCACAAGCCTGAAGGCGACAGGGTTTTATGCAGAATAAACAGGCACCTGTTTGAGATGCTGCTGATGAATATTTTTACAAACGCCTTGAAATACAACAGGTCGAACCCGCCTGAAATTGAGGTTTCCCTGGCAAAGAGAAACAGAAGGCTTTTTGTCCGTTTCACGGATAACGGAATAGGCATAAAGCCGGAGGAGCGCAAGAAGGTGTTTGAAAAATTCTACCAGTCCGGCACGGCATCCGACAGAACAGCCAGGGGCAGCGGACTTGGGCTTTACCTGGTGGCAAGTATAGCACGGATGCACAGGGGCAAGATATGGGTGGAAGACGGGCCTGGCGGAAAGGGCAGCACTTTTGT
>MZGQ01000053.1 GCA_002085115.1 Desulfococcus sp. 4484_241 | reverse complement strand
GAGATTGCACGCGTTGATGGTAAGCCAAAAGTCGTCTCGCAGGTATATATCGGCGCACCGGAAAAAGTTGCTGCGATGGCGAGCGGGCAAAAGCAAGCGCCAAGCAAGCTCAAGGTAGAAGAGTTCGGCGCTTTGTGGTTGGCCAAACAAATTGACGAAGATATTGATCTTTGTGCTATTATCGATAACATCATACCGAAAGCTGACCGGGAAAAAGGACCGTCGATTGGTGAATATTTCCTTTATAGCGTCTGGAACAGAATGGTGGAGGCTGTCAGCAAAAACAAGCTCCCCCAATGGTATCAGCAAACAGCCATTCAGCAAATTCGCCCGGTTGCCATAAACGAACTCACCAGCCAACGCTATTGGGAAAAATGGGACCGGGTCAGCGAAGAAGCGCTGGAGAAAATATCCAGAAATTTTTTCAAACGATTATGGGAAATAGAATCCCCTGATGCCGACTGCCTGTTGTTTGACACAACCAACTACTATACATTTATGGCCAGCCAGACCCCTTCGGAGCTTGCCCGCCGGGGGAAAAACAAGTCCGGGCGGCATTATCTGCGTCAAATAGGCTTAGGCCTTCTGGTAGCCCGTGGCTCAAAGCTGCCTCTTTATTATACCGTTTATCCCGGCAATGATCATGACAGCAAGCACTTTAAAAATGTTATGGATGAAATGTTCAGGATTGTGTGCGGGCTAAACAGAACCAAGGAGCGCCTGACCGTTGTTATTGATAAAGGTATGAACTCAGATGACAATTATGCCTGGATAGATGAACATGCCCGGATCCATTTTGTTACCACTTATTCAACCTATTTTGCGCAAGAGATAGCGGCGACGCCTCTTGCTCGGTTCGAAATCGTGGACACCAAAAAAAACAGGTGTCTGATCAAAGAGGGGAGCCGGGAAGAATGCCTGCTTGCCTATCGTACAACGGGAAATTACTGGGGCAAGGAGCGAGCAGTCATCGTTACCTATCATCCACGCACAGCCCGGAAAAAACATTATACCTTTCAAAGCAAGATAGAGACTCTACGGCAGGAGTTACTATCCATGCGTTTAAAAGTCAGGGAAAAGGCCCCCCACTGGCGGAATCCCGATACCATAAAAGAGCGCTATTTGCGACTTTGTGAAAAACTCCACCTTTCTTCTGATCTGTATATCCTTAAATTTGAAAAAACAAAAAACGGGCTGTCGATGAGCTTTCGCAAAAATATCTACAAAATCAGACAAAAGCAGGCGATGTTTGGGAAAAATATTATCATCACAGACAATACTGACTGGACAACAAGCGAAATCGTAGAGGCCAGCCTGGATCGCTGGCAAGTAGAAGACCGATTTCGTTTAAGTAAAAATGACAGTCTGGTTGGTACCCTTCCGGTCAGACACTGGACAGACAGCAAAATCAGATGCCATCTTTTTACATGTGTTGCCGCTATGGCTTATCTTCGTCGGATAGAACTTCGGCTTGCTGCCCGTGGAATAAATAGAACTGCTGAAGATGTTATGAATGAGATGCGACATCTCCACTCTGTTCTCTTTCTAAGCACCGGAGCGCGAAAACCGATTCGCCGCCTTGAGATACCCAGTAAAACCCAAGCCGAAGTCCTATCGGCCTTCGGTCATCGGATCGACACCGATGGGGTCTTACGTCCTATTGCAAAATAAACCACCGACAGTTGCGGGTTTACACTATTTTTCGATTTTATCTCTGAAACTCCTGTCATACTGTTTATTTCAAAACCGTCCCGGCTGTTTGAACAGCCATAGCCGGTTCCACCTGGTTTAAACAAGCTGTTGCCTGTGTTTACAGATTTTAGTAGCATGGCATAAATTCAACAGATGGAGGAATGTTTATATGCCTATGACAGACAGTTTCGCAGGCAGGCTTTTGCCGATAATCGACCGGGTTGCCGAGCATTATGGTACCCCGTTTCATATATATGATGAAGCAGGCATCCGGAGAACGGGGACTGAAGTTGTCTCCGCGTTTTCGGGGGTTGAAAAGTTCAGGGAGTATTTTGCCGTAAAGGCCCTTCCGAACCCCAGGATACTTGAAATCATGCGATCCATGGAATTTGGGTTTGATTGCAGTTCAATCCCGGAACTCATGCTTGCCCGGGGTATCGGCGCCTCAGGCGAAGATATAATGTTCACCTCCAACAATACGTCTGTGGACGAGTTCGAGGCAGCGCTTTCTGACGGCGGCTGTATCCTGAACCTGGACGATATATCCCACGTTTCAAAGCTGCCTGACATGCCCGAACTGATATGTTTCCGCTACAACCCCGGAAGCCGCAGAACCGGTAACGCCATAATAGGCAATCCTGTTGAGGCAAAGTACGGGGTCGCGCACCACCAGATACTGGATGCCTACAGGGCAGTGATTGACAGGGGCGCAAAAAGGTTCGGCCTGCACGCCATGCTTGCATCCAATGAACTTAACTATTCATACATGGTTACAACAGCCGGAATGCTCCTTGACCTTGCACGGGAGATAACAGGCGCCCTTGGAATAAGGTTCGAATTTATCAATATCGGCGGCGGGTTCGGCATCCCATACCGCCCGGACGAGACGCCGCTTGATGTTGCCTCTATGGGACGTGAAATCGCAGATGTTTTTGCGCGCTTTGCCGATGAGTGCGGTTATATGCCGGCCCTTTATATAGAAAGCGGAAGGTACATGACCGGGCCCCATGGCGTTCTCGTGACCAGGGTTATAAACATAAAACGTACTTACCGCACCTATGTGGGAGTCGATGCGTGTATGTCTGCCCTGATGCGTCCGGCCATATACGGGGCTTACCACCACATAACCGTGCCCGGCAAGGAGGCCGGACCCCGCGAGATGGTGGATGTTGTGGGCTCTCTTTGCGAAAACAACGACAAGTTTGCGGTCAACAGGATGCTGCCGGTTGCGGATGAGGGGGATTTTTTGATAATACACGATACCGGTGCGCATGGAATAGCCATGGGTTTCAATTATAACGGAAGACTCAGGCCCATGGAGCTGCTTTTGCGACAAGACGGACGTGTGGAGAAGATTCGCAGGGCAGAAACTTACGATGATTATTTTGCAACGCTGAAGTTCGAGCAGGATGTTTTCATGCCCTGATTTTGTTGCTGGGCAGGGAAGTTATCTATACATTCCAAACCGCCTGATCGGCATTACACCGGGAAAAGATATGAAGCCGGCCGTTGTAATAGTCGGAAGACCCAATGTGGGCAAGTCCACCCTTTTCAACCGTATAACACGAACGCGGGACGCATTGGTGGACGACACACCGGGCGTCACCAGGGATCGCAAGTACGGCGATGCGAGCTGGAACGGGATGAATTTTATTGTTGTGGACACGGGCGGGTTCATGAGCGGTGATGAGGACCGATTTTCCGAAAAAATCCATTCCCAGGTGCGCAGGGCGGTTGCCGAAGCCGACGCACTGGTGCTGGTCCTTGACGGCAGAACCGGGCTGTCGCCTTTTGATACGGAGCTTATGGAATTCACACGGGACGTGTCCTGCCCTGTCTTTTATGTTGTCAACAAGATAGACGCCCCTGAACGGGAGGCCGACATGGCCGAGTTCTACACACTCGGGCTTGAAAAGCTCTATCCTGTTTCCGCGGCTCATGGTTACGGGGTCGGGAGCTTTCTTGATGATCTTGTTGAAATGCTGCCGCGCTGTGAAGAGGATGAATCTTTTCCCGATGCGGTCAGGATCGCTGTGGTGGGCAGGCCGAACGTTGGCAAGTCCACATTTGTGAACCGGGTGCTGGGCGAGGAGAGAATGATCGTAAGCGATGTGCCGGGTACTACACGCGACAGCCTTGATTCACTGTGCGAGATAAACGGGCGTTCCTATCTGCTTGTCGATACTGCCGGGTTAAGGAGGAAAGGCAGGGTTTCACACAGGCTGGAAAAATTTTCGGCCGTCAAGACTTTAAGAAGCCTTGACAGGTGCGATATTGCGCTGATTATGATAGACGCGGTGGAGGGGATTACCGAGCAGGATATAACCATAGCCGGGTATGCGTTTGACCGTGGGTGTGGGTGCATATTCCTCGTAAACAAGTGGGACCTGGCAAAAGATATGGGGGCAAGGGCCGAATCCTATTATCAGAGCATAAGGGACAGCGCGCGGTTTTTAAACTTTGCGCCTGTTGTAATTATTTCCGCTGCAACCGGTTTGCGGGTGAAAAAAACGTTTGATGTGGCCGACGAGGTTTATTCCCAGTACCGGTTTACCATAAAGACCGGTGAGCTTAACAATATTATCGAAAGAGCGGTCAGGGCCAAGCAGCCTCCGCTGTACAGGGGCAGGCGGCTTAAGTTCAACTATGCCACCCAGATTTCGTCAGGGCCTCCCACGTTTGTGTGTTTTGTCAACTTTCCTGGCGGGGTTCATTTTTCATATCACCGTTATCTTGTAAACGCCATACGCAGGGAAACAGGTCTCGATAAGACACCATTGAGGCTCTTTTTCCGTGAAAAGACCGGGCGGATAGATTTTGGCCCAAAACGACGGGGCCCGAAACGATCAAAGAGGCGCTGATGGACGATCTTTTTGACTACAGGGAGCAGCAGTCACCGTCGATCGACAGGCCTCTGGCCGACAGGATGCGGCCTGAAACCCTGGACGACCTTGTCGGACAGGAGCATATTACCGCTCCCGGGACGCTGCTTCGGTCTGCACTGGAGAAGGGCACATTGTTTTCCATGATTCTCTGGGGGCCGCCAGGCTGTGGAAAGACTACGCTTGCCAGAATAGTTTCAAAAATGACCGGCGCTGTCTATGTGCAGTTGTCAGCGGTTCTGTCCGGGGTCAGGGATATAAGGGAAGTTGTTGACCGGGCAGCGAAAAGACGCTCACAGTTCAGGAAAGCCACCATCCTTTTCGTGGACGAGGTTCACCGTTTTAACAAGGCCCAGCAGGACGCTTTTCTGCCTCATGTTGAGAGCGGGCTTATTACGCTTATAGGCGCTACTACCGAGAATCCGTCCTTTGAGGTTATACCGGCGCTTATGTCCAGGTGCAGGCTCATGGTTATGAACCCGGTACCCCCCCCGGCTGTGAAAAAGGTTATTCACAGGGTGCTTTCAGATACTGCCGTCGGGCTCGGAGGGCTGGGACTGGAGCTGGCCGATGATGCCCTCGAACATATAGTGACAATGGCCGATGGGGACGTCAGGACTGCGCTCAACAACCTGGAGGCGGCAGCCATGCTGTGCAGGATAGGAGGGAAGGGCGGGGTTATAACGCTGTCAGACGTTGAACAGGCGCTTGACAGAAAGGCCATGATGTATGACAAGGCCGGGGAGGAACATTACAACCTGATATCGGCGCTGCACAAGAGCCTTCGGGGAAGTGATCCTGACGCTGCGGCTTACTGGCTTGAGCGTATGCTTTCGGCCGGCGAGGACCCGTTGTATATCCTGCGCAGGATGGTAAGGTTTGCAAGCGAGGATATTGGAAACGCTGACCCTGCAGCTCTTGGCATAGCTCTGGATGCAATGGAAGCATACCGTTTCCTCGGGTCACCAGAGGGGGAGTTGGCGATTTTCCAGGCTGCTGTTTACCTGGCTACCGCACCCAAGAGCAACAGCATCTATGTTACACAGGGAAGCGTAAAGGAGGCGGTGAAGCGAAAGGGGTATTTACCGGTTCCAAAGCACATAAGAAACGCCCCCACAGCAATGATGAAAAAACTCGGTTACGGCAAAGGATACAAGTATGCTCATGATTTCAAGGATGGGTATGTTGTGCAAGACTACCTGCCCGAAGAGCTGTCCGGGAGCATCTATTACAATCCGACAATGCGGGGGTATGAAAAAACGGTTAAGGGGCGGCTGGATCGATGGAGGGAGTTGAAGCGACGGTTGGCAGCAACGGGCAGCGGCGTAAAAGGAGATCAGGGTGATAGAGCTCTGCAATCTGACAAAAAAATTCGGTGAGTTTACCGCTGTATCGGATGTTACGCTTACTGTGCCGGGCGGTGAGGTGTTCGGGTTCATAGGCCCTAACGGTGCAGGGAAGACCACCACGATACGTATAATAGGCGGTATACTGGCGCCGACCTCCGGAAGCGTCAGGATATGCGGCATAGACATGGCGCGTGAGCCGGAAAAGGCCAAGGCAAGGATAGGTTTTATACCCGACAGGCCGTACCTTTATGAGAAGCTGACAGCGATTGAGTTTTTGCGTTTTACATCCGATCTTTACGGCGTGGATACGGCATCTTTCTATGACAGGGCCATATCGATGCTCCGGCTTTTTTCCCTGGAGCAGTGGAAAGACATCCTGATAGAATCTTTTTCCCACGGTATGAAGCAACGGCTGATAATGGCCGGAGCGCTTCTGCATGATCCTGATGTGCTGGTGGTTGATGAGCCCATGGTGGGGCTGGACCCTGCCGGTATAAGGATGGTCATGGAGCTTTTTCGTAAACTTGCAGCTTCGGGTGTCGCCGTGTTTATGTCTACCCATACACTTGCCGTGGCCCAGGATGTGTGCGACAGGGTGGGCGTGATAAATCACGGCCGGCTGATAGCGGTTGGAACCATAGAGGACCTTATGGAAAAGACAGATGCAGGCAGGCCGGATCTGGAAGAGGTTTTTTTCCGCCTTACGCAGGAGCAGGACGGGGATGGCTGACGAAAAGGGACCGGTCCCGGTCTTTATATATTTATGGACCACACATAAAAAGGGAGGTATGCCATGATAGAAGAGTTCGTAAAAAAGATAAACTGGCTTGGCCATGACGTGTTCAGAATCGACGGAAGTGTTACCGTTTACACCGACCCGTACCAGATAGCAGGCGGCCCTCCGGCAGACCTGATTTTGATAACGCACGAGCATTTCGACCACTGCAGCCCGGAGGATGTGGCCAGGATACTCAAAAGCGATACGGTTATCGTTACCGAGAAGGATTCGGCCGCTAAACTTACAGGTGACATAAGGGTTATGGCGCCGGGTGACAGGATAGAGGTAAAAGGCGTTGCAATAGAAGCCGTTCCCGCCTATAACACCGACAAGGATTTTCATCCCAGGGAAAAGGGGTGGCTTGGCTTTATCGCAAAGATAGATGGCGTAAGCGTGTATCACGCTGGAGATACCGATCGCATTCCGGAGATGGATAATATCAGAGCCGATATAGCCCTGCTTCCTGTCTCAGGAACATACGTTATGACCGCGGACCAGGCGGTTGAAGCGGCGCTTGCGATAGGCCCGGCCATAGCCATACCGATGCATTATGGCACTGTTGCCGGAACCGAGGCCGACGCCATTGCGTTCAGGGATGCGTTGCAGGGTAAGATCGATGTTCGCGTAATGCCGAATCCGTGATGCCGGTCGCATACACGCATTATCTGAAACGGCCTGAGAGATGCAGGTGAACTGAAAAAGGACAGGTAAGTTACATGGGATTATTGTCGTCAAGGGGGTCTGTTGTCTGTTACAGGGTTAAGGGGAAGCTGCCTGAACCGGTAAACATGGCTGTTTACGAGGGGTTGAAACGGAACATTATTCGCAACATCGACAACGATCCTGCTGACTGTGCCGTGGGATGGACATCGTTTGAGACACCGTTTTCCCCGATGTTTACAGAGTCATCATTTCTGTTCGGTGAATACTGGGTTTTTTCGCTGCGGATAGATAAAAAATCTATACCTGCAAAGGTGGTGGCAAAGTGCTGCGCCCAGGAAGTAAAAAAACGGCTTGAGAAGTCAGGGGAAAAAACGCTTGCCAAAAACGAAAAGAAACGTATAAGGGAGAAGGTCCTGCACGATCTTGCCATGCGTGTGCCGGCCACACCCAATGTTTATGATCTGGCCTGGCAGTATGAAACAGGGCAGCTTCTGTTTTTTTCGACTCAAAAGGGCGCCAACCAGGAGCTTGAGACAATTTTCTTCAAGTCTTTTTCGCTGCCGCTGGTGCGGCTCTTCCCATATACGTTGGCGGATCTGGAGTGCGGCCTGTCCGACAGGGAGAGAGACCGGCTGTTTAAACTTTCACCTACCAGGTTTACGGGGTAATCATGCTGGATGTTTCTGTTGCATATAATCGTTACAAGTTCCTGGGCTGCGAATTTCTGACATGGCTTTGGTTTTTGACAGAAACCGGGCCCGGCAGCATCGTTGACGCCGGGGGCAAGCCGGTTACGCTTGTCCTCGGCAACCGTATAGTCCTCGAAAACCATCGCCGTGAGTCGATGGAGACCATAACAATAAAAGGAAGCGAATCGGAGCTTGAGGAAGGCCGGCTTGCGCTGAAAAAGGGCGCGGTGGTTACTGAGATGAACCTGAACATGGTTTGTGATGACAAGACCTGGACCTTTGACATAAAGGGTGAAAGCCTGGAGCTGTCAGGCCTGAAAGTGCCCGATACCGATGGCGGCGCGGATGGTGAACTCGAGACGGTCGTGCTTGAGAAGATCGCGTCTTATGAAAAGGTGCAGGCCTTTGTACGCCACATGTATGCCAGGTTTATCCGGCTCAGGGTAGACGGAGAGTGGGACAGGAAGACCGTTGGCCTTATCAGGAAGTGGATGCTCTCTTCAGGGTCTGACTGATATGCGGGTTACTTGTCCTGTTTGCCGGATTTCATGGCTTCCCGGAGTTTGACGCCAAGGGCTCCAAGCCCGCTGCCCGGGGATGAGTCCGTTTTTGTGTATTTTCCCCAATCTTCTGTATCGCCGCTGTTTGCCGGGGCAAGTTCTATCTTTCTTTCGGTCGGGTTTACCGCAACTATTTTAACTGTTACCTGTTCATCTGTTTTAAGTTTTTCCATTGTTTGAAGATCGGAGCCTGTCGCCATTTTTGATTTTGGCACAAGCCCTGTGATTCCCGGCGCAAGATTTATAAAATAGCCGAAATCGGCCTTGCTCTCGAGCCTGCCGGAAACGATCTGGCCAACCGAAAGCCGGTCTTCCAAATCGAGCCACGGATCACCCTCGGCGTCCTTCATGCTCAGTGAGATGCGGCGGTTGATCGGATCGACAGATTTTACCATAACAGCCACGGTTTGGCCCGGCGTGACCTCGTTTTCAACCCTTACAACACGGCGTGTATGGCTTATTTCGCTTATATGCACAAGCCCCTCGATACCAGGCTCAAGCTCCACGAATGCCCCGAAATCAAGACACCGCGTGACCTTTCCCTTGAATTTTTCCCCGGGCCTGTATCTCGAGCCGACGGTTTTCCATGGGTCTTCGGTCGCCTGCCTGGCGGACAGTGATATCCTGACGCCCCCGTGTTTGCCACCGGTTTTCTCAATGGAAAGGATTTTAACAGGGAGGGTATCTCCTACATTCAGCACCTCGGATATATCGGAAACTCTTGCCCAGCTTATCTCTGAAATGTGTACCATTCCTTCAACCCAACTGTGAAGCTCCACAAAAGCCCCGTATGGCATTATTCTTGACACCCTGCCTTTAACTATGTCACCGGTTTTGACCGAAGCCAGATAGTTTTCCCGCTCCTCTGCCATGAGCTGTTCCAGGTATCGGCGCCGGTTGACGACCAGGTTTCTGCCCCCGGATTCCATTCGTTCTATTATGAATTTGAGTGTCTGACCCACAAAGGCCTCGGCATCTTCGATGTAGTTTATGTCCATCTGGCTGATCGGGCAGAAGGCGTTTTGCCCCAAAACCTTTACGCGGAATCCGCCCTTGCATGTTTCTGTTACCTTGCCTTCTACTGGTATTTTGTTCTGATATGCATCGTAAAGTAGTTCGGGGCTTCTTGAGCCGCTTACCACCTTTGACAGGCGGATCTCACCATCACGGGTATCGATAACGTAAAGCTCAAGAAGGTCGCCGACCTTGTATGGAAACTCCCCATTTTCATCCAGCAGTTCAGCCTTTTCGACCACACCGTCCGACTTGGTGCCGGTGTTAAGGAACACAGAATCTTCTCCGATCGCTATTATTTTGCCCGGGATCTTTTCTCCAACCCTGACTTCAGTCGAAACATCATCCATGTACGATTCAAGAAGAGTGGCAGCCGCTATTTTCGTGAGCTGTCATTTTTTTTCATCTCCCGTGGGGCACGAACAATCGATCTGCTTGCCTGTGTGGAAATTTTCCATGAAACATCTCAGGTTAAACATGAAACATCTCAGGTTAAAACGGTTTTATCCTTATCATCATAATGGCCTTCTTGCAACAACTATCAGGCTTTCATGAAAAGAGCGGTCGGTTTTTAACAGAATGCAGTTCGTTGTGGCGTGGTTGCAGGTCAGGCTATGCGGACTTGAATTTGAAACATTGCTGATTATCTATAACTATAGAAACTTTAACTATAGAAACTTTGTGCTGGAACCGGGACAATCGCTGTTTCCCATGAAGGCGGTTATGTTTTACAGTAATTCAAAGACGGGTGTATAGAAAAATATGGAAGGTTTTGCGCAAGATAGGGAGGTGTATTATGAAATGTGAAAAATGCGGAGCCAACATCAGCGAGGATGAAATAAGAGAGGTATACGGGCAAAAGGTGTGTGAAGACTGTTACCTTGATATCACGGCAAAGCCGAAGGTGTGCGATCCATGGGCGGTGTACAGTGCCAAGAACCTGTCCGGTTCAAACCTTGAGCTTAACGATAACCAGTCGGCTATCGTTGAATATCTGAAGAAGAACGGGCCAACCCCTCCGGAAAAGCTTTTTTTGGACCTTGGCATAAGCGCCGATGATCTTGAGCGGGAGATAGCAGCCCTGAGGCACATGGAAAAGGTCAGGGCGCAGCTTCGTGACGGCAGGAAAGTGATCTGCCTTTGGGATCAGGTAAAGTAGGCTGTGCATTCTATGCAATACCTGCCAGGGTACCCGTGCTCTGTGGCCCGTTTTTGTGTTACCCCTCAAAGGGGTGCTTTTTTTTGAAATCCGGGCGGTAGGTTTTGTGACTGTCTGGCTCCTGGAACCATCCGTTTTCAAATCCAAGTTCAACAGCCTTTGCCGCAACCGTTTCATATTCAGAATGCAGTAATGTCCTGTTAAGCTGCGGGGGCAATTTTCCCCGCTCCTGTGCGGGATAGTATTGCGACATCAGCGACAGGTGGAGTTTATTGGACAGTTCTTTTGCCATCCATTCAAGCACCATGATGGAGTTTTCAACATTGCCAGGAAGAACGAGGTGCCTTACTATAAGCCCCCTGCGGGCGATTTCGGTCCCGTTTTTTAATATAAGATCGGGCCCGGTCTGCCTGTACATCTCCTTGAATGCTGCGGCCGCTGTTTCCGGATAGTCCGGAGCGTGTGAGCAGAGGGAGGCAAGACCGGAGTCCATGTACTTGAAATCGGGAAGGTAGATATCGACCAGGCCGTCCAGCATTTTGATTATTCCAGCCCTTTCATAACCGCCGCAGTTGTATACAACAGGTATGGAAAGCCCCCTTTCAAATGCGATTTTGAGGGCCGACACTATGTAGGGAAGTACGTGTGTCGGTGTTACAAGGTTTATGTTGTGGCATCCGGCCTGCTGGAGCGAAAGCATTATGCCCGACAGCTCTGCCACGCTTGCCATGTTTTTGTCCATGGGAATGGAATTGTCGCTTATGCTTTGGTTCTGGCAGTAGATACATCCCAGGTTGCAGTGGCCGAAAAATATGGTGCCTGATCCGTTATGGCCGGATATCGCCGGTTCTTCGCCTCTGTGGACACAGTAACTGGCTATCGGGACATGTTCCCCGGCAAGAGCGCAAAACCCTTTTTCTCCCGCCAGCCGGTTCACCCCGCACCTGCGCGGACAAAGAACGCATTTTTCCAGAAGTTCCCACAAAACAGGTTCAAGCCTGGCTGCGATATCCCGTTTTTCGCAAAAGATGTCCTTCATGGCCTGTGATATACCATCCGCCGGCAGGCTCTGCAACCGGAACAGGCAACCACAAGGGGCGCCGGCTTGCGCGGACGGCATTGGCAGTGTATTATCAACCCATGTTGACTTCTGAGCTCAAGAGGATTTTGGAAACCCTTTATATCCGCTACAACAGGCCTGAATATGTTCATCCTGACCCGCTGGAGTTCCTTTACGGATTCAATGATATTCATGAAAGGGAGATAGTTGGGCTTATTGCCTCGTGCCTGGCATACGGCAGGGTTTCACAGATACTGCGCAGTGTCTCGTCGGTACTCGATATTGTCGGCAAATCGCCACGCACATTTATCATGGATGGCTCGCCTGCGGTGTTTGAAAAGGTATTTGACAGATTCTGCCACAGGTTTGCAACCGGAACCAATATGGCGGCTTTGTTTTCGGCAACAGGCAAAATCATAAGGGAGTATGGCTCTTTGAACGAGTGTTTTGCAGCGGGTATCGGTAAGAATGACTCCAATGTGATGCCAGCCATGCGTTTTTTTGTGCACAGGCTTTGCTCGGCTGCTGGCGGGATGGGACACCTTGTTCCTGATCCGCAAAAGGGAAGCGCCTGCAAGAGATTAAACCTTTTTTTGAGGTGGATGGTGCGGAAGGACAGGGTGGATCCGGGCGGCTGGGAAGGTGTGGGAAGCCCGAGACTGGTGGTGCCCGTTGACACCCACATGCATGCCATAGGCGTGAAACTTGGTTTTACGTCAAGGCGGCAGGCTGACATTAAAACAGCGCTGGAAATCACTGAAGGTTTCAGAAAATTTTCTCCCGAGGATCCGGTAAAGTATGATTTTGCATTGACACGTTTTGGGATCAGAAGTGAGATGAACATGAAAGATCTTTTTAAAACGTAACTGTTTTGGGGTATGTTCTTTTGGGTATTAACCTGCTTGATTTGGCCTTTCCTTTGATATATCGACAATAAGAAGACAACAGAATATTTATGCGAGGCGAAAATATATGATAAAGGGTTCTGTTCTGTTTATGTGCAGGGACAATTCGGCCATGAGTCAAATGGCCGAGGCGTTTGCAAAACAGGTGGCTCCGAAGGATATTGATGTTTTAAGCGCCGGGATCGAGCCTGCCAAGTCGATGGAGCCAGCGGCGGTTGAGGTGATGAAGGAGTACGGCATCGATATGTCATCCATGCAGCCAAAAGCGGTGTCCGATCTCGGTATCTTGCAGTTCGACCTTGTTGTCGCGTTGACCGGAACGGCGGATGATACCCTCCCGCCGGTTTCCGGTTCCCCCCCTGTGGTGCGGTGGGTTATCAGGGAGGCCCGGGCTCTTGGAGAAGAGCATGCGGATAAAAAAGAAACCTTAAAGCAGGCGGCCGGGACCATACGGTCTCTTGTTGCCGATCTGTTCAGATGCGGTTATTGCGAGGCGTTTTTGACCTACAAGATAAATACAGACAAGGTTATCGATAATATCCCGCTCGGGATTCTCGCCCATGACAAAAACAGGAAAATATTTTTTTTCAGCAGGGGGGCTGAAAAACTCACAGGAATGTCTGCCGGGGATGTGATAGGGCGTGATTGCCACGATGTTTTTGTTCCTCGTTTGTGCGGCGACAACTGTTCTTTTTGTGATCATGATGTAATCCCTTTGTTTGAGAAGAAATGCTACTCAACCGTTATCCCGGAGGTGCGGGGGGAGAGAAAAGAGCTGGATGTGACGGTGGTGCCGATCCTTGACGCCAAGAGTCGTTTTCAGGGCGTTGTAGCCTCCCTCGCCGATAACACTCCGCTTGTGAGTATTATGCGTGAATATGAGGGTGAGGATGCTTTTTGTGGAATAATAGGCCGCACGAATGAGATGCGCAGCGTGTTTCAGCAGATAAGAGACCTTGGTGTTTACGATGTTCCTGTCAATATCAGTGGTGAAACAGGCACCGGCAAGGAACTGGTGGCAAGGGCCATCCATAAGGAGAGCACGAGACGTGACGGCCCCTTTGTCCCGATTAACTGCGGGGCCTTGCCTGAGGGTCTTGTCGAAAGCGAGCTTTTCGGCCATGTTAAAGGCTCTTTTTCCGGGGCAGTCAGGGACAAGAAGGGGCGGTTTGAGCTGGCGGATGGCGGTACGCTTTTTCTTGACGAGGTTGCAGAACTTCCGCAAAGCGCCCAGGTCAAGCTGTTAAGGTTTCTGCAGGAAGGAACCTTGGAAAAGGTGGGGAGTGAAACGCCTATATCGGTTAATGTGCGCATCATAAGCGCGACCAACAAGGATCTTAAAAAAGAGGTGGAAAAGGGTATATTCAGATCCGATCTCTACTACCGGCTTAATGTAGTTCCGATAAGCCTTCCACCCCTGAGGGAACGTAAGAGTGATATTCCTCTGCTTGTAAACCATTTTATAAAACGGATGTCTGCAAAGTCGGGGATAAACGGGATTACGGTTTCAAACGAAGCCATGGATCATCTTGTCGCGTATGACTGGCCCGGCAATGTCAGAGAGCTTCAGAATGTGCTCCAGTTTCTCGTGATAAAGGCTGCCGCAGGAAAAACAGTCAAGGTGGCTCATCTCCCCCCGGAGATCCGGGGCAGGGATGTCTCTGTGGCCAAGCCTCGAGGCAGGCGAAGCAAACTCGTGCGGGAGACTGTTGAAAACGCGCTTGCAAGGGCAGGGTGGAACAAGGCAAAGGCTGCAAGGATTCTTGGAGTCGGAAGGGCCACTCTTTACCGTTTCCTTGAAAAACATCCGGAAATCGATGCCGGTGGCGACGACATGCTCTGATACAGGCCGCATTTGATGCTTTTGCGTTGTTTACCCTTAACCCGGCTGGTTAACCGCTCCTTGTCTCTTTTATTTCTCCTTTTGCTGAAATTGTTATAATTTCCATGGGTATCTTCACGCCCGAGTCCTCTTTTGCCTTTCTCAGTATACCCGGAAGTCCCGAGCAGCAGGGAACTTCCATTTTCAGGCAGGTTATGCTTTTGATGTTTGCGGTTTTGAAAATAGCGGTGAATTTTTCCACATAATTTTCCCTGTCGTCAAACTTTGGGCATCCTATCATTATGGTTCTTCCGGGAAGAAACCTTGCATGGAGCTCCGGAAAGGCTACAGGGACACAGTCAGCCGCGATAAGCAGGTCCGCTCCTTTCAGAAAAGGCGCAGATGGCGGCACAAGGTTGATTTGAACAGGCCAGTTGGTGAGGGATGA
>MZGQ01000052.1 GCA_002085115.1 Desulfococcus sp. 4484_241 | reverse complement strand
TTGTGCCGCGGCGGTTTTTATCCCATGCAGCGCAGGGGTAGGAAAGCCGCCCCTGGTTTTTTGATGGTTTTATATTGCCATGCTTCCTTTGGCGCAAAGGCAGGGGCAAATGGCCTTTGCGGATTTTTCGCCATTATCGATATGCCGTCAAAAATTCGTTTTAGACACTGATAATCATGAACACACACAAAAAATTTTTGACAAACGCGGGTATCGTTGAAACCTCAGGTGAAATTTACCTGCGATACCTGTTCGGCCTTTTCTATGATCCGTTTTATCTCGGAGCGTTCCTGGTCAGATTCGACCGGCCTTACGGTTGATATAAACCTTCCCAACCTGTCCCTGTCATGCTTCCAGGCAGTGATAAAGCCGGGGACATGGGCGTATCTGAGTCCTCCAAACCCGCAACAGGTGGTATCAAAAAGCGCGTCTGCAACCACGTAAAGCAGTTCCTTGTTATGGAAGGGAAGGCGCACCTCCTTGCGGATGATGTAATGGCCTCCTATTGCCGTTATTTCACGGTTCAGTTCCAAATGTGTATATTCGTAATGTTTGGTGTCCACTTCAGTTTCGGTTTACCGTTTGGCCCAGTGGGTCGGTATGGGCGATATAAGTCAGTTTTTTTCAGCCCGGCTTGCTGTTGTTCAGATGTTTGTCGACCATTTCCAGTATGGTCCTTATGTTGAAAGGTTTTGATATGTAGTCGTTCATTCCCGCTTTGATGCATTTCCCACGCGTTTCCGGAAGGGTGTCAGCGGTTATGGCGATAATCGGAATATCGCGGTACTCGTCGATATCCCTGATCGCCTTTGTGGCAGAATACCCGTCCATTACCGGCATGATGCAGTCCATGAATATGATGCAGTACCTGTTTTTGCCGCACATCTCAACCGCGGCCTCGCCGTTTACAGCCACATCACAATCTATGTCCCGTTTGGCCAGTATGGTGATTATTATTTTCCGGTTTACCGGGTTGTCATCAACCACCAGCACCTTTCCGGGTATTGTCGATGAATCATTCATTGCACCCTCCCAAGTTTTTAGTGACAGCATTCTATATATATTTATCACTGTCCAAAGTGTCGGGAAATTTTTGTGCCAGCAGCACATCAACAGGCAGAAAAGAGGATGGGCCCGGATATATCTTTACGAGTCTCATATTATATGGCTGGATAAATTCCATCCACTTTTCAGCCGGAAGGTTGGCCCAGTAGCCTTTTTCATTCATTATTCCGGCTATTTTGGCAAATCTCAACTGCCATTTGGTAAAATCGACAGCCACCGGAAGAGCAAGGGGAGTTGTCAGCATGACTTTTATCCTTCCAAGCGGGCTTCTTGCCTTGTGGAAGTCCAGTTTATCGCTTATTGTCGAACCGACAAAATGGCCCCCAGGCTTTATGCACCGTACTATTTCTCGAAGGATTAAGGGCTGTTCATTTTCTCTGGTATAATTGCCGGTAAGGGCAAACACCACAATATCCTGTGTGTTTGCAACAAGCGGTGTCCTCTCCCTGAAACTCCACCTGCGTATGGCGACCATATCTTTTGTCAGCAGCCCCTTTTCAATAAGCCGGTTTACGGTTTCGTGCAGCATTTTCAGGTTGGTTTTGTCAAACTCGGTCAACATTATCCTTGCCCCCGGCTTTGCAAGCCGGAAGTGGTTCATGTTGATCTCTTTGTAAGTACCTTTTATAAGTATTCCTGCTGTTGATTCCCATATGCCGGCGGCAAGCCCCACCTTGAGAAGATCACGGCCACAGCCGGCAGAAAGGATGGTTATCACAGGGGATTGACCTGGTTCGATCGATTGTATCACCTTTTCTATGTTGCCCCGGAATCCGCTTCTTCCCCACCCCTCGTACCATTCATAACGAAACATTTCCTGGTAGAGCTGGTTTTTTTTGCCCGATTTTTTGTGTTTTGACAGGTATGCGTTCCAGAAATCGGTTTCAAGCTTTGCTATTTCCGGGTCAGGGGGCGGGCAGACAGGAAAGTTTCCGCAGTGATTGGTATAGACCTTTTCACCTATAAACCCGTTCTCATCAGCAAAGGCCTCAACCTCCTCCCAGGATAAAGACACGGCGGCTGTCCTTTCGTCATGAATTTGAAAATTTTTAATTATAATAACAAAATATTGCACCAATGCAAAAATAATTTTCAACCGTCAAGTTCGTGAACTGTCAGGTTCAATTTACTGGCATTACGTTTAAAACGGCTTTTTTTAAAAATCCGGTGGCAGATTTTGGAAAAAGTTTCCCGGTTGCGCAGTTGGTACTACCGGTGATATAAGGAACGCTTATGGTGGATTTGCAAACCGTCACAAAGGAGCCTTGAAACGGATGGTATAATGCATGATGTTACTGGTGTTATTCTGGCCGGTGGTGAGAGCAGGCGTTTTGGCGGGGTGAACAAGGCGTTTCAGCGGCTGGGCGGTGTGACAATGATGGATCGTGTTTACGCCGCAGTTAAAAGCGTGTGCGGTAAGGTGGTAATAGTCACCAATTCGCCGCTTGACTACCTGAGGTGGGATGCAGCGCTTGTCACCGACAAGTTCGGTTTCCGCGGTTCTCTTGTCGGGATTCATGCCGGGCTTGCTGTTGCTGAGGGTGACTATGCCTTTGTTACAGCCTGTGACACGCCCTTTTTGAAAAAAGGTGTTATTGAAATGGTTACAGGCAGCATAGACGATAGTATCGATATAGTCGTCCCTGAGAAAGGAAAGTGGGTTGAGCCCTTGTGTGCCGTCTACTCCAAGCGATGCCTTAAGGTTATCGAAGAGCAGCTCGGCCGCGGAGAGCTTGTCATAAAGTCTATTTACGGTAAACTGCGCGTTAAGAAGATTTCTGAAAAACAGATACGGACCGTAGACCCGTGCCTGGTTTCCTTTGTCAATGTAAATACGAAGCAGGAACTTGAAACAGCAGAGTCGCTCCTGGCTTCAGGCAACAGTTCCCTGACTGTGGGGTAGCCCTTATGTCGTTGCACTGGTACAGTATCGGGAAATGGGGAATAATGGCTTGTGCGCCGGGAAAGCGAATAAAACAGAGTTTGACCAGTCGGAGCATAAACAGATGAAAAGCGAAAATGTCAGGAAGATGTCCGGGATGGCCGCGCTTGTGGAAAAAGTGAAAAAACACCCCGACTACAGGAAGGCCGGCATGATACTGTGCCATAACGGCGTGGTCAGGGAGACGTCTTCAGACGGCAAGACTCCAGTGGCCGGTCTGGTGGTTACCGTTGACCATGAAAAGCTCAGGCAGGTTATTGAAAAGCACAGGCAGATGCCCGGAATAATAGAGGTGCTTGCTGAGATAGCCGAAAACAGGCGGCTGGCTGTCGGGGATGACATAATGTTTTTGGTGGTGGCCGGAGATGTTCGTGCAAACGTGTTTAATGCCATGCGTTCGTTGCTTGACGAGGTGAAGGCCACTGTAACTGCCAAGAAGGAGGAACCGGCATAGCGCTGTTCAGTGGCTCTTGAACAGGCAGCCCCCTGCCTCCTGGAGAAACTATTAAGGAAGGTGCGAGATGAGTGAAGAGTTTACCCATATTGACTCAAGTGGCAATATCCGTATGGTTAACGTGACGGACAAGGAAGACACTCACAGGAAAGCCGTGGCATGTGGCATTGTGACAATGAAGCCTGACACGCTTGAAAAAATAATGGGAGGCGATGTTAAAAAGGGAAATGTAATCGAGGCTGCACGGATAGCCGGTATAATGGCTGCCAAAAAGACTTTGGACCTTATCCCTATGTGCCACCCGATCAATGTAACATACGTCTCTGTCGATTTTCGTCCCGACCCCGAAAGAAATTCGATAGAGATAACTTCCGAGGTGCGCACTTTCGGCAAGACCGGCGTCGAGATAGAGGCAATCACCGCGGTTGCGATAGCCGCTGTCACCATCTACGATATGTGCAAGTCATATGACAGGGCAATGGTGATCTCTGATATACGGCTTATAGAAAAATTTGGCGGAAAGAGCGGACATTTTATAGCTAAGTAGCGCGGCACCCTGTTGAAAAGATCCTGAAAAAGTGTAGTTGCCGCATAACAGACAAACAATCAGAGTGTTTTTGTCAGGAGTTTTGCTCACGGCAAAGACGGAAAAGGAGCGGGGACCATGTTTGGTATAGGGATGCCTGAACTGATACTTATACTGGTTGTCGGGCTTGTTGTTATAGGGCCGAAGAAACTTCCCGAGCTTGCAAGATCTCTTGGCAGGGCCATCGGAGAGTTCAAGAAGGCTACCCGCGAGTTCAGGGAGACCCTCGACGTTGAGGATAATATCAGGGAGGTCAGGGAGATAAAGGATGAGATCAAAAAGACGGCTTCCGAGACCTTGAAGGAGATTGTCGAGCTTGACGATGATGATATCCCGGACAGGGCAAGATACGTTGATGATGCTTCTGGTGATGCCGGTGTGGCATCATCTGGGGATAGATCCGGGAAAAAGGATGATGATGATAATCCCGGTGCTTGAAAAAAAGCGGGACAAAGCGGAGTAAAAGCCCATGAGCGAAGAGGAAAGCAAGGTACCTTTGACAGAGCATCTGGAGGAGCTTCGGAAACGGCTTATCCGCTGTTTTATCGCCGTTGGTATAGGCTTTTGTGTTGCGTACGGGTTTAAGGAGAAGCTGTTTGCAATCCTGATCAGGCCGCTTGTGTCTGTAATGGATGACAAGAGCAGCATGATCTTCACCGGTCTGCCCGAGGCTTTTTTTACATACCTCAAGGTTTCTTTGCTTGCCGGTATCATACTGGCGCTCCCTGTTATCTTTTACGAGTTCTGGATGTTCGTAGCCCCCGGCCTTTACCGGAAAGAGCGCAAGGTGGTACTCCCGGTCGTGCTGATATCCTTGTTTTTTTTTACGGCAGGGGCAATGTTCGGTTATTTTCTGGTGTTTCCGTTTGGATTCAAGTTTTTCCTTGGGTTTGCAAACGACAGGATTCAGGCGCTTCCGTCGATGCGCGAATACCTTGCCTTTTCGTCCAAGCTCCTTCTGGCGTTCGGGCTTGCATTTGAGCTGCCCCTTGTGGTCACTCTGTTTGCCAGGTTTGGTTTCGTGAGCCTGGATTTTTTGAAAAAGAACAGAAAATACGCGGTACTGCTTTTTTTTACCGCGTCAGCCATACTGACTCCTCCCGATGTGGTCACGCAGGTGTTGCTGGCCGTTCCCCTGATGCTGCTTTATGAGCTTAGCATACTGGGAGCCAGGCTGTTCGGCAGGAAGAATGTATCAGTGCAGGATGATGATGAGAACGGTGATGAAAACCCCAAACAGCAGGAGGATTAACAAAAAATGAATCAAACTGAACAAAAGCAGTGGGACAGCCCGCCTGAAATGCAGATCGACACGGACAGGAACTATCGTGTAACGATGGAGACCACCAGGGGAACGATTGAGCTTGAGCTTTATCCTCAGCATGCTCCCAAGACTGTAAACAACTTTGTCTTTCTTGCAACCCAGGGGTTTTATGATGGGGTGAAGTTTCACAGGGTTATCAGTGATTTTGTCATACAGGGCGGTGATCCCACAGGCACCGGCCGGGGCGGCCCGGGTTACCGGTTTGAGGACGAGGTCAGGGACAACCCTCTTAAACACGAAACAGGCGTTATCTCCATGGCTAACGCCGGGCCGGATACCAATGGGAGCCAGTTTTTTATTACCCACTCCCCGCAGCCGCACCTGGACGGCAAGCATACAGTGTTCGGCAAGGTCGTAAAAGGCCAGGACGTGGTCAATACGATACGTCAGGGAGATGTGATGCTAAAGGTGATGGTATCATAATAACGGTCGAACATGCCTGGTTGATATACCGGCAGTAGATCTTTGCCGGGCTCTGTTTATAATCTGTGCCATTGTTGTATTGGTTTTTTGATTGATAACCACTTGAATTTATAGTTCTTTTTTATTTACCCCAAAGAGAAGGACACCCGGCAGCCTGGCCTGCGGCTTCCCCCGCGCTGCATGGGTTAAAAAGGGCGGCGGCATAACAGTGAGGAGCGGCTTGCCGGGCTGCCGGAAGAGTGGATGTCCAGTTCTGCCGGGTGGTATTTGAAGAGAAAATCAGCGGGTGTGCCGATAATCCCATTAGCGTGAGAGTCTTTTGCCTCTTGTGCTTCGCACACCGGCAACAGGTTGCCGGTGCCACCCGCGATTGGGGCTAATTCGTGAGGGGTCTTACGCTTGTGGATGGTACAAAGAACCGCCAATGTTGGCTTTAGGGCAGATGACAGGGATTGTCTCTGAAACTCCTGTATTGCATGTTCAGGCCATGTGGGTGCAGGTTTATCCCCGGCGTTTTTTCTCTTTTAGCCGGAGTATCTCGCTGTAGATCATGCGCCGGGGCATTCCGTATTTTTTTGCAAGCATTCCGGCCAGCTCAGATGTGCCGCATTTTGCCTTTCCGACCTCCTGCTCGAAGTCAGCGCGGTTGAAGCTGCCTGTTTTTTTGTCGGCGCCTTCGACAACCAGTGTAATTTCACCTTTAACCGTTTTTCGTGATTCAAGCTCCTGCGCAAGCCCGGAAAGAGTCCCCCTTATGAACTCTTCGTGTGTTTTTGTTATTTCGCGGCACACAACGGCACGTCTTTCGCCAAGGGCCTGGGCAAGCTCTTTTAGAAAAGCAGTCACCCGCTGAGGCGACTCGTAAAAGATCATTGTTGCGGTCTGCCCGGCGAGCTCGTTTAGCCTGCTTAAACGGTCCCCCCTTTTTTTCGGCAGAAAGCCTGCAAAAAAGAACCGGTCGGTAGGAAGTCCGCTGGCCGACAGGGCAGCCAGAGATGCTGACGCTCCGGGCACAGGCACCACCTTGAAGCCTTTGGCAATAGCGCTCCGAACAAGCCGGAAGCCGGGGTCAGACACCAACGGTGTACCGGCGTCCGTGATAAGCGCAACCGATTTGCCATCCCCAAGCTTGCCAAGCAGCTCCGCTGTTCTGGCCTCTTCGTTGTGCTCGTGGCATGAGACAAGACGGCCTCCGGGCTTTATGCCGTGGAATGCCATGAGCCTTAACGTTTTACGCGTGTCCTCGGATGCTATGATCTCCACCTCGCGGAGCACGCGGAGGGCTCTTAAGGTTATATCCTCCATATCTCCTATTGGAGATGCTACGAGATAAAGCCTTCCCGGGCCGGTGCTTAAAGTCTCTTCTGTTTTCATGTCCCTGTCATTCATGTTGCATGGCTTTAAGATGCTTTTCCCACTCTGCCGGTTCCATATGTTTTTTGCGGTTGTTGCAGTCTTTGCACGCCGGCACTACGTTGCGTTTGGTCGTCCTGCCCCCCCTTGAGAGAGGCACAACATGATCCATGGTAAGCTCTTCGGGTAAAACACTCTTGCCGCAGTAATGACATTTTCCCTGTGATATTCTGTTTTTCCACCACCCGCTGTTGCGAAGTTCCCTTGCCCGGTTCTTTTCCCGCTTTATAATTTCCTGCTCTGTCAGGCCGCCCCACGCGGCAGGGTTGCTCATTTTATCCCACGGTCGTTTAGCCATCTTTTTATCTCCCGGGCCAGTATTTCGTAGTAGCGGTTTGAACCTCCCAGCCCCCGTCTGCCGAAATAGTAGTTTATCTCGAGAAATAGCGGGCCGTCTGCCGGGTTTGCTTCGGGAAAAATCAGGTCAAATCCGGCCAGGTTTATTCCTGTCCCAGCGCAAAAACGTTTTACCGCGTTGACGCCTTTTTGGATAAGTTCCGGGTGGGAACTGTGGTCTATCCCGGCCCCCCTGGCGGCGTTTATGCATATACTGTCATTGCTGACACGCCAGTAGGCAAATGTCTGCTTGTATATGACAACAACACGCAACGCTTTTCCGCCTGACGGGATATATTTTTGAAGGATGAAACCGGACTGGCCGGTGCGTTCCCACTCTTTTGCCATATCGAGAAGGGATGGAAGCCGGCTTTCGTTTTCGGCCAGAAAGACCCCCATGCCTTCGTCTGCCCTGTCGAACTTGAACACAAGCGGAAATCCCGGGAAGGGAATGCCGTGACGGCCTTTGACCTGTTCGTGAAAATGCTCCAGGTTTCTGCATATCAGGGTATCGGGGTGCGGCGTTTCCGTCGCCCTGAACAGTTCTGTCTGGCCTATTTTCCCGGGATAATTAAACCTTGCCGAAAAATCGGGAAACACGTTTTTGCAGCATTCCCGCGCTGCCCGGTAGAGCCCGGCAGAGCAGCCCTGGTGGAGTATGACGGCTGACGCACTGCGCATTGCCTCTGTTTCATCCTCTGTAACGGATGCGCTGCCCTTGTGAACAAGATAAAGGTCTGCGGGCGCGCATGGATTGAAAGAGACGATCATTTGTACCCGAACTCCGAGAGCATGTTTAAGTCAGAGCTCCAGTTTTTTTGCACCCGCACAAACAGTTCCAGAAAAACCTTGGCCCCGGTAAACCGCTCTATCTCTTTCCTGGCCGCACTGCCCACCATTTTCAGCATTGATCCCCTGTGGCCTATTATTATTCTTTTTTGCGATTCTCTTTCAACGTGTATCGTGGCCTGTATGTGTATGACCGATCCGTTTTTTTTCTCTTTGAAGGTGTCTATGGTGATGGCCGTGGCATAAGGGATCTCCTGGCCTGTCAGCCTGAAGACCTTTTCCCTTATCATTTCCGCAGCCAGAAAACGTTCAGGAACGTCGGTAAGCATCTCTTCCGGGAACAGGGGACCGCCTTCAGGCAGAAGCGCTTCCATCAGCCGGAGCAGGATCTCGGTCTGTTCCCCCGTCCTTGCTGATATTGGAACTATATGCTCAAATGGGTAGACTTTTCGCCATGCGTCTATCTTTTCAAGCAGCATGGGTTTCTTTATCCGGTCGATTTTGTTTAAGGCAAGCACCACCGGTTTTTCCCCCCTCTCCAGGTGGCTTATGGTTGTCTTTTCGGCATCTCCATGGTGGGGCCTTGCAGAGTCGACCAGCAGCAGCACAACATCCACGTCCTCGATAGCTGAAAGAGCCGTAGTCACAATGGCGGTGTTCAGCCTGCCCCTTGGCCTGAATATGCCGGGAGTGTCCACGAACACCATCTGGGAGTTTTCCCTGTTTACTATGCCAAGGATCCGGTTGCGGGTTGTCTGCGGCTTGTTTGAGGTTATGGATATTTTTTCGCCGGTAAACAGATTGAGAAGGGTGGACTTGCCCGCGTTTGGAGGCCCGCATATCGCTACAAATCCCGCTCTGAATGTGGCTTTTCTTTTTTTCGTATCCTGCATGGTTTTCACCCCGTTGCCCCGGATATTCCGGCCATGCTGCATATGGCGTCGAGAACCTGTTCTCTGCCCAGTTTCAGGGTGGTTGAAAACAGTATGAGGTTTTCAGGACCTGTACCAAGGGAGGCCGCTATTGCAAACCGCTGCTTGTTTCGCGCATTCCTGCCAAGCTTGTCCGCTTTTGTAAGCGCAATTTTCCATGGGATCGAGTAGTGGTTCAGCATCTGTATCATTAAGAACTCGTCTTCTCTTGGCTCCCTTCGTATATCCAGGAGCATGATCGTCCCTTTCAGGTTTTCCCGTTGCGAGATGTATGTTTCAACCATCGGGCCCCAGTTCCTTTTCTCCCGTTTTGACACCCTTGCATATCCGTATCCCGGAAGGTCAACCAGGACCAGCTGGCGGTTTATGTCGAAAAAGTTGATAAGCCGGGTTTTCCCCGGGGTCGAGCTTGTTTTTACAAGTTTCCTGCGGTTCGTCAGAATGTTTATCATCGATGACTTGCCCACGTTGGAGCGCCCTGCAAAAGCTATCTCAGGCAGCCCGGTTTCCGGATACTGAGACCTGTCAGCGGCACTTGTAATAAAATTGGCCGATTTGATAATCATCTGTCCATACCCGCAGGCCCAAGGCCCGTGAAGGTTGAGTGTTTTAACCGTTAACCATTAACAATCCTGGCCTGTTTGCTCTATATTTATTATTAATACAGCAATTAAGCCAAACCAACAAGGTGTTGTTTTCCTGCGGTGTAAAAGAAAAGCACAAAAATAAATATGCCTGGCCGGCTTGGCCCTTGCAGCGGGTAAATATGGCCTTTTGCTGCTCAGGATAACCGGTGTTTGCCCTTTTGCCGGGATGTGGCAGAAGCTGTTACCGGATTTCGTATGCGCCATGGCATTTCAAACAGCCGCAGAAGGCAGCCCGGTCGCCCCGGCCCCATGTTTTTGCACCCGGGAGAAAAAAATATCATAAACGAAAACGGTTATATCACCTTGTTCAAGGGGTACTCTATGATCCCTTCAGCGCCTTTTGCCATGAGCTGAGGTATAAGATCCCGCACGACTCCCGAGTCCACAACAGTTTCGACTGCGAACCAGTCGGACTGGTAAAGCGGAGAGACAGTGGGCGCGTTGAGGCTGGGCAGCAGTTTAACTATGTCGTCCAGGTTTTTCCCTGGAACGTTCATCTTTATGCCCACCAGCCGTTCCCCGAGGAGTGCCCCTTTCAGAAGCAGGGCGATCTGCTCCATCTTGGCTCTTTTGACCGGGTCTTTCCAGGCGTCGTGGTTGGCGATGAGCTGTGTATTTGTCTGCATCATCTCGTGGATGATTCTGAGGTTGTGCGCCCGTATCGTGGATTCTGTTTCGGTTATTTCGACAATGGCGTCGGCCAGGCCCGCTACGACCTTGGCCTCGGTCGCTCCCCAGGAGAATTCCACATTAACGTTTATGCCCTTTTCCCGAAAGAACCGCTTCGTGTAGTTTACCAGTTCGGTTGATACGGTTTTGCCGTCCAGGTCTTCCAGCCGTTCTATCGGCGAGTCATTTGCCACGGCAACAACCCAACGCGCAGGCTTGGCGCTGGCCTTGGAATAAACAAGGTCGGTCACGACATGTATGTCAGAATTGTTTTCCGCGATCCAGTCCTTGCCGGTCAAACCCGCGTCCAGGGTCCCGTTTTCCACGTTGCGCGACATTTCCTGCGCCCTTAAAAGGGCACAGGAGATTCCAGGGTCATTGATTGCCGGAAAATAGCTCCTGCCGTTCACGTTTATTTTCCATCCTGAACGCCTGAACAGTTCGATAGTGGCATTTTGCAGACTACCCTTTGGTATCCCCAGTTTTAAAATCGTACTCATTATTTATATACCTCCTCGGGGTCGAAAACGCGCTTTTGTGTTATTTCGGTGCCCCCGTCTTTTGTTACTTTAGTGTAAAAGCAGCTTCTGTAACCGTGGTGGCAGGCTGCTCCTCCGACCTGCTCAACCCGGAACAGCACCGTATCCCTGTCGCAGTCTATACGGATCTCCTTGACAAGCTGAACGTTCCCGGATGACTCGCCCTTCACCCAGAGCTTGTTCCTTGACCTGCTGTAATAGGTCGCTTTCCCGGAATCGAGCGTAGCCTGCCATGCTTCCCTGTTGATATATGCAAGCATCAGGACCTCACCGGTTTCATGGTCCTGGGTTATAACCGGAAGAAGGCCGCCGCCTTTTTCAAAATCAAGGTTTACCATAATACAATCATCCTGTTTTTT
>MZGQ01000008.1 GCA_002085115.1 Desulfococcus sp. 4484_241 | reverse complement strand
CCGACTATTATGGGTTCCGCCATGGCTCCCACAGAAAAACCGCTGGGGAACACGCCAGCCGCCATCTGGGTAAAGTTCGAAAACCCCGAATCGCTCCCTCCGCCAAAACCTACTCCATACGCTCCATCATACCCCCTGTAGGACATCCTGTCGCCGGCGACCCACTCCGCACCCAGCTCAAAACTCTTGGTAACGTTAACTTCTGCAATAAGACATTCTATGTAAACCATGGATCTGGGGATATCGAGCTTTTTTATTATCTCACGCAGCACGAGATAATCATCCCTTTCAGCCATTATGATAAGGCTGTTTGTTGCGCTGTCAGCTATGACACTTATCGACTTTGACAGGACGGGCGAAGACTTCTTTGGGGAATTCCTCTGGCCGGTCTCTTTTTCAGGAAGCATCTGCAAAACCTTTGCCAGTTCCTCTGCATCGGCGTTTTTCAGGTAATACACATGAATCCTCTCCTTACCCTTCTGAACCTTCCTGTCCAATATGGTTATAAGTTTTTTTATCTTAGCTGTCTCTGCTTCACTTGCCATCATGATCACGGCGTTTGCCCTGTCATCTGCAATGAGCCTGACCTTGCCCGTGCCGGCTGCCATGCTCTGCTTAACAGGCCTTGTCCTTTTTTCTATTGCCTCTGGGAACATCGCTTCCAGGATAGGCACCATCTTGGACGCGTCGGCATATTCAAGAGGAATTACAGATATCTGCCTGCCTATGCCGGTTACATCTATTGTTTCTATGATCTTTAAAAGGCGCCTTATGTTGGAATATACATCGGTAACTATCAGCATATTGGTAGACTCGTAAGCCAGAAGCACGCTGTCCTTTGATATCAGGGGGATTACGTTCTTTGAACGCGCAGCACTTGCCTTTACGATCTTGATAACATCTCCGGCTTCGACCGTCGTATAACCATATACCTCCAGAACCGATTCAAACACCCTGTACGCCTCGTCTACCGGTATCTTGGACGGGCATATCACGGTAACCTTGTCCCGGATTCCACGGTCAAGAACGAAATTTTTGCCGGTAAGATCGCTTATAAATTTGACAAAAACGGCAAGATCAACATTGTTAAAATCGATTGACGTAAGTTTGCCTTCCGTACCGGCCCCCTGGCCGGATGTTTCCCCGGTCCCCTTTTTGGACGCTGCTTTTCCGGCGTCCGGCATCGTCCCTGTCTTTTTTTTGTGCGCAGATTTGACAGGCAGGGTTCCTGCGACTGAAAGGCCTCTTTTATCCCTTAACATCTTCAGAAAGCTCCCCGGCCGGGTTGCAGGGTCAGCAGCCCACGCGCTGCACAAAAACAGGGCAAAAGCGACAAAAATCGCCGAACAAACGATTTTCCTGGTAATGATTTTACATTCCATCATCTTCTCCGAAAAAAAACAAAAACAGCCGCCAAAGCCGCATTTAAAGCGACTACTTTATGTTATAGTGCATGATCTGCCTTTTACCGTCCCTGTTTACCTCAAGAACAACAGACGACTTTGACTTAAGGCTGTTGTAAACATCCATACAGTCATCAACCGTTCTTATCTTCCTTCCGTTTACTCCAACTATAATATCACGGCTCTGGAGCCCCATCTCCCGAAATACCGAGTCGGCAGATACACTGTCAAGGCTCAGTCCGTCAGGTCTGCCGTTTGTAAAATGCGGGCGTATCCTTACGGTGCGCATAAGAGCGTTAACATTCTCAAATGCGTTTTGAATCCTCTGCCTGTCAAGCGTCAGCCTCCTGACGCTGGCGGCCCTTTCCACGGTTCTGGATGCCGTGCCCCTGCGCCCGTAATAGGGGTTGCGGTTCGGGGCAAGGCGCCCTTCGGAATCGCCTTCCGCCATCTCAAGGATCTCGTCAACCCCGTTTACCGTAAGCACCACCTTTCTTCTCAGGATATGTTTCACCACTGCGTTCTCTATGCTGTCTCCAACCTTGTAAAGTCCCTGTTTACGATCTTTTGTACTCTCTATGATCGCATAGGAATTTTCACCAGGGCCTGAAACCGTACCGACAAGCTTTAAAGCAAGATCGGTCTTTTTCAAATTATCAACGTCTATGACCGGCGCCCTGACTGCCCCGGTCTTTTCAGCCTTAAACAGGTTGCGCCGGGCGATCGCAGAATAAGCGGAAACAGGCTTTACAGCCTCTGTGCCTGAAAATTCGACAGACCCCTCAAGTGAAACAGAAACCGGGAAAGCGGACCTGAGCCTGTTTATTGCGACCGTATAAAACATATCGACGCAAAACCACGCCCCAACCGTTATAAGCACAAGGTTTACCGCAATGACATACCTCTTTGTCATGCGCCCTCCCCCATGCAAAACTCCCATATCGCCATTTTACTCATCCAATCATCTTATCGAAAAAGAAGGGTTCCCCAATGTTCCGCCCAGATATACCGGAAACCCCTTTTCACCAGCATCCTTGCCCAACAGGATATCTACAGGCAGTGAACGTCCCAGGGCCGCCACCAAATCCGCCTTGGGCTTTACAAACCCCTTGATGTTCAACCTGCTGCGGCCGTAAGGCTGCATGACAGCAATACTGCCCGACAGTTCGCCATCCAACTGCCCGCCACTTGCGACGCACTTTTTAATACTTACCAGACCCGGCTTAACCGAAACAACGGTTTCAACCCGCTCAAATGTTGCCGAGTCAAGCGAAAAAGCCGGTCTGCTCAGGGTCAGCGCCACATCGGAGAAAACGGCGCTTGTGGAAAGCTCCACTTCCCCGCCGTTATCCCATGCATCAACCCGGCCGTCCACCTTACCCTTTATATCGGAAAAATAGTCGATGCTCTTTAAAAACGGCATGGCATCCAGCCGGATACCGGAAAGATCGGCCCCCGTTTTCCATGAACCGCTTTTGCCCTTCATGTGGAACTCTCCATTGATCTTACCGCCAAAAACTCCGGCCCCAAAGGAAAAAGACAGCCCCCTGCCAAGCAGACTTGAAAAAGAGGGGGCGACTCTCACATATGCGGCCTTCAAGCAACGTTCGCCCTTAAAATCCACGATGATGTCATTCATCTTCAACCCGAACAACGGGCTTGGCAGGACACTCCCCATATGGACTTCAACACCCGGATATGTTCGCGATGCCCCGGATTCCAGGATTTCCCTCACCGCATCTGACGGAAAAAGCAGAAAAGCAAACACCAGCAACGCAACGAGGCCGTATGCCGTGTAACCCAGGACTCTTTTTTTACCCTCTGTCATCGAGTCTCCCCCAAAAAAAAGGAAGGCGTTTCTCGGCCGAGTTGTGCCCCTGCGCCGGAGCAGGCCATTAAATCAGGGCCTCGACACGCATAACCGCCTCTATGATGCCTTTGTTCTTGCCATGCGAAGCGATTGAAAGACGTGTTACAAAAACCCCCATCCCGGAGGTTTCGATCATATAGAGATAAGAGACCAGCCCCTCCAGACTCACACCGTCAAGTTTCATCTCAACAACCGAAACCGCCGGTTTGTCTTTTTCACCTACAGTCTCTGAAGGCCGCATGTAAGCGATGTTACCCTTTACACCTGCCCTGCCGGCAAGCGTGTCCAAAAAGGAAAAAAGGGTAAAACCAGCAGGCCTTTTTTGAAGATATGTATCAGCCGTTGACATGGCCCTGGCAAGGCTCTCGTACTCGCGCTGCAACACCTGCATCTTTGCAAGGTCGCGCTGTTTACCGGAAAGCTGGGCCTCGAGTGCCGCCTTTTTTGAGGCAACCGGCATGACAACAGCTTCAAAAAACAGAAAGCAGCCTATGAAAGCCGCTCCAAGGTAAACGGCGTAACGTTCCCTCTGGCTCAGCCCGTTCAGAAACCTTCTTACTCTTGATAAAAAATCCCGGATCAAGACTTGAACCCCGCCTGTAGCTTGAAGTGAACACGATTATCCGACCTGTCCATGGTGGCAGAGCTTATGACGATATCCCTGAAAAGCCCGCTCTTGCCCAGGTTGTTCTTGATGGTATCGACCGACCTGAAGGAATCGGTGTCGCCTGATATGACAACATCATCAGCGCCTGCCACAAAACGTGTTATGTTGACATCAAGATCCGACGGTATCAGGCGGCTTATATCGTTAAGAACGTCTATGAGGTAAAAACCCCTGTCCATACCTGCAGAAAAACCGCCGGCCTTCTTCAACCTGTCTATCTCGTAACGCATCATATCCGACGAAGGTTCGGCATGTGAATCGGGAAAACACGCACTGAAAACCGCTCTGCGCTGTGCGTCGACAAGAGATATCTCTTTTTTCAGCATGTGCATATGGCAAAAAAAATCGGCAAGGCCAAGAATCGCAACCACACAGGCAATGGCGAACGACTTGCCGAAAATGGACCAATACTTCATCCACCGTCCTGTAAGCGAAAACTCCCCTTTTCGAAAATTCAGAACCGGCTTTCCCGCCCTTGCCAGCAGGCCAATGGCCAGAGCAGGTCCGACACCGTTTCCGCCACTTCCAGCAACCGTGGGATAGCCCGGGACATTTAGGTTGCGGGTCTCTTTGCCAAAACATTCGGCAACGGCCTGTTTAAAGCTTTCCGCATCCGCATCTTCGCATGCCACATGCACCACGGCCGGATCGATCTCAAGCCCGGTATCCTCTTCACAACTTAACACTGTTTGACGGAGGCCGGCACAAAGGTGCAAATGCTTTTCATCACCGTTTTCAAAAGAGGCAGGCACACGAAAAACTCTTGCAAACCTCACCTGCCCGCCTGAAACGATTAAAACGGTAACTTCTTCACCATCCTTGGCAACAAGAAGTGTCTCCGGATCATGGCCTGCAAGCACTCTTGCCATTGCCCAGCCACGCGGAACGATCACGTCCGGTTCAAGGCCGACAGATGAAAACTGCTCTATCAATTCCAAAAGCTTCCTCTTTTCCACAGCGCAAACAAGCACTGTAGCGCCGCTACCCTTGCCGGCCGGCAAACCATCGACAACTGTAAAATCGAAAAAAAGCTCGTCGGCAGAAAAAGGCAGTAACGGCTCTGTCTCGTATGCTATGACCTTCCCGATTTTTCGCGAATCAGAAAACGGCATAGAAACAAGCCTGTAGAAAACCTGAGCATCGGGAAAAGAAGCGATACAGAACGCGCCCGAAATGTCGGTGCGCTGTTTCAAAAGATCCACTGCTTCGCCAAGGGCATTCAGGAGTGACCCATCCCTGACAGAGGCACGCACAGATGTCTCCACCCCGAGACCGCCGTTGCGTGGAGCCAGTAAAACCGCACAAACAGCGGCTTTACCGATATCAACAGCAAGGATCCTTCCGTCCATAAATTTCCACAAATCCCGTTAATTGCTATAAATTATTTATTTTATACCTCATAACGTCCGCCACTTCAACACTCTGCAGAACCATTTGCCTGTTTTTTCATCAATAACGCGCTTTACAACAGCCTGTTTCGACACTTTGATACCATCGAGCGAAGCAGTAGCATCTATCTGGAAAAAATCGCTGCTGGTTGTAACAAGAGCCTTGGGAATGGTTATATCAGAGCATCCCGGCACATCCTTGTACCACTCAGGATTTACAAGATCATGGGTGTACAGGTTGTTGGACATCTCTCTTCTGTATGCGTCGATCTCGGCCCCAAGGTAGGCATCCTCGACCGTTGGCATAAGTGCGGAAAGCAGATATACCGGAGCGGTGTTTATGTTGATACGGCCGGGGAAAGTGTAGCCATGGCCGCTTTTCGCCTCAACCATCCCGAAAGCCGTAACAACGTTCTCGATATTGTAGCTGGAATTTACAGCCTTGAATATCCCGGCAGACATGCCCTTGACAAGGGCCAGTTCGCAAACGTCGATTATGGGTCCGTTCCGACAGCTGTAAGGCGGGACAAGGCCCTGGTAATAATCCGACTCCGCCCCGAAATCCTCGGTCGCATCATCATCGCCGAAATCGAGCCAGTCCTTTATCGCGTGCACAACAGCCACCGGCCTTATATCATCATACTTCTCACCGCCGGCCATCTTTGCAAGCTGTATCATCCTGAACCAAAGGGCCTCCTGGTCACCATTCACCTGTTTACCATCAGGGTAAACAACCAGCGCATTGACCTGGACACGGCTCAAAATATCTGTAATATGAATCGATAATCTCCCTTTTTCGAATGGATACTGGCTGACAACAGCGGCAAGCTTATCCGGATCGGCCCACTGCTCCTGTATGGAATCGATCCCGCTGTTTTGCCTGTCGTCTATCAGCACCGCCATCCCTATGTTGATGCCCGAAGCTGCCACATGGGAAAGAGTCACGGTATCCCGAAAAAGCATGACAGAATCCGCATGGGTGCGTGCCTTCTGGTTTACTGCATAGAGTACAGCCGCAAGCAGGGATATAACCATAAGCACGGCAAGCAGGGCAACACCCCTGTTGTTCCCGAAACAACCGTTTCTTTCCCGCGCAAGCGCCATTAATCGATCCTCTCCCTGTATACAGGCATAGACACCATGGTTTCAAAGGGATACAGGCGTTCTCCCTCTTTTATGACAATTTTTACTTTAACCATCTTCGGGGTTGCGTACCCGAATTCCCGGCTTTCAGAATCCCAATGATCAAACTCCTGCCCATCTGCATCATAAAAAACCAGTTCGAAAGACTCCACGTTTTCACATACAACCGGGTCCCTGCCCTTCTGCAATGTTGACTCGTACTGTAAAACCGTGTCACTCCGCATCAGCTCTCCGGTATCGCTTCCCGCCTGCCTGTACAGGTAATAGGCTATACGCCCCGCCTTTACGTTAATTCCGTGGCTGAAAACAATATGTGAAAACGCTGTAAACCTGACACTTGCCTCTCCGCCGTTTGAGTCTGCTGTAAATCTGTAAGGATCCGGCTCACTATCGAAACCTGGAGGCTCGTAGGCCGGTGGTTGGGAAACATAAACAGATTCCAGGTCACGCACCATCCTGTCAATGCAAATCCTGGCAGACTCGTACACCGATGCGGTCTTTTCGAGTGTTGCCGTGTTTGAAACAAGGCTGTTTACGGCTCCGTAAAGCGCCACGGTCATAAGGGCGAAAATCGCAACAGCAACCAGAAGCTCAAAAAGAGTAAACCCATCGATTCTGCTCGCGATAAAACCCGAAAATCGGGGATTATCCCCTTTATTTTGGCAACCATTCATAAGACCTGAGCGAATATGAACGCTCTCCCCCGTTTAGAGCAACGGTGACATCCACCTTTTTCAATCCTTCTGTCGCATCACCTGACAAGATATTATCGGCAACATCTTCAACAGAAATACTCCAGGAATAACCAGGATAAGCCAGGCTTTCTCCTGACAAACCGTAGCTGTCACCAAAAACACCTGACCTTAGCTGCGCCATCTTCTCCTGCGCCAACATCGGAGCTATCGTGTTAAATTTGGCAGATTCCTCCAGGGCAACGGTCTGGGAAAACAGTGTGAAAAAACCTATAAGGGCGATCGCCATAACTGCCATGGCGACCAGGACCTCCATGAGAGTGAAACCTGACCGGTTTTGCACCTTGTGTCCTGTAAAACAACGCATGGTCGCTATACAACCTTATGAACAACGTCTTTAAAAATCTGCGTAACCGTCCTCCATCCTGACCCTTGTCAGAAAAGGTTCAACGAAAAAGGATACCATACGGTCACCATTACGCATATGGATCACCGCCCTGTCGGCATACCCTTCCTTGTAGAAGTATATATCCACAACCCCGTCATAAAAAACCTGCATATCAGGAAATGCCACATCAACCACCTTGGTATCGGATGGCAGGACAAATTTTCCCAAAACGACAGGAGCCTTCTCCGTGGCGGCATCCTTGTCCCGGAAAGGAGAGTCAACCGGCTCATCCTTATCCACTGTTCCGTCATCCTGATTGCTGGCGGCCATGGCTGTCAGTACCCTGGCTTTCATGTCAACCCGGAGAAAACACCGCCGCTGTTCCGCCTGGGATCTGGCCCTAAGAGAAGCAGAAGCAATATCCAGCCATCTTGCAGTCCTGTTAATGCTGTTTGTAAAGCTGGTATTGGAGAGCCTTGGAACAATAAAAAAAAGCGTTATAACGAGAAGCGTCATAACGACCATTATTTCAATGAGGGTAAAACCCCCGGGGAAGCGTGAATCTTCGTTGTGGGCAAGAAGTATCAGGGCAACCTCCGAAGAAACCGGTAAGGCCGAGAGATATCAGGGGAAAAACGCCAGAAACGTACAACCACCGTCTAACTGCGTGTCACACCACTGTTTATTCGATTTCCCAGCTCTTGATATCAGCGTTGTCCCCTTCGCCGCCGGGAGCGCCGTCCGCACCATAGGAAATGATATCGAAATCACCATGTGTGCCCGGGCACACGTACACAAAAGGATGGTTCCACGGATCCTTTGGAACCCTGCCCTTTTCCAGGTAACCACCCTCCTGCCAGTTGCCTGTATTGCCTGTTGCAGGCTTGCTCACAAGGGCTTCCAGCCCCTGTTCAGTGGTGGGATAGACGCCGTTATCAAGCTTGTACATCTTCAAAGCTGTGGAAAGCGTTTCTATTGTAATCTTTGCCTTGACCCTTTTCGCCTCTTCCGGTTTGCCAAGCAGCCTGGGCGCTATGGTGATACCTATGATACCCAGAATAACCAGCACAACCAGCAGCTCGATCAGCGTAAAGCCTTGAGAAAACGGCCTTGCCTTGATATGGGACAGATCTTTAAAATGCATGCTGTTTAAAACCGCCCTTAACGGGAACAAACTAAAATGGGATATGATCAGGATGAAAACCATATGGCCAGGCAGAGGGCCTGAATGGCTATCAACCGCCGTTTATTTTTGCCCTTAGTCCCTGTGAGCACTTAAAGGTTACAACTTTCCTGCTGTCCAGCATAAGGTCCTCACCAGTGGCGGGGTTCCGTCCCTTCCTCGCCTTTTTCTGCTTGACGCAGAACTTTCCAAACCCGCTGATCATAAGGTCCTCGCCGCTTGCAAGAGTCTCCTTTATTATTTCAAGGAGGTCCTCCACCAGCTCATCGCACTTCTTTCTTGGAAGCCCTGTCTGTTCCTGCACAGAATCGATTATCCTGCTTTTTGTCAACGTCATGCCGTAACTCCTCTAAATATCCTATGTGTAAATAAAAAATTCAAAATACGGTATTAAAACCCTGTTTTTAAGACCCTTGCAAACCAAAGAATATTCCGAAGACAACTTTTTGTTATAAATATTGGCAAACATCACCTTTGTCAAGAGAATACAGATTTTGTCAAAAAAAATCCACACCATACACAAATCCAAAGGCAGCGGCCGGCTTTCAAAAACACTGTTTTAAGTGACGGACAGGAAAAACAGCCGCTGGTAAAATAACCAAAGCCGTCACAACACACCGTAACAACATTGCAACCATCAATACCTGCTTCATAAAAGCCCTGAATCCAGGTTCCAGTTGCCGGGCCTCTTTTTAAGTGAGATCCCTTTTGGCAAAGGTTCTATAAGATGCACAAAAAGAGAAAAACCACTGTCTGAGAATATCTTTTTGCGGGCTTTTGCGTCAACAATCCAGTCAGGATAAAGCCATACGAGCGAATCGTGCCACACTGCCCAGGCCCTTTCCCCTCTCGGGCTTTGGAATGGAACCTGCTGTTTGACTCCCGGCGGTATGGTGCGGGCCACGCAAAGCGGCCAGTTCCCTGAAAGCACAACGCCAAGCGGCAAGGGACTTGCCGCCGGCAGTGCAAGATAGTCATCCAGAGAAAGTTCCGGACTGGCAATAACCCCGGAAAAACCCATATCCGCCAGCATACCTATGGATTCAACATTCGCCTGGTTGCAAAACGGCCCAGCCCACAGCTCTATTCCGGTAACATGCTTGAAAAAAGCCATCTGCCAGGGAGCGTTCAGCACAAACTTCCTTGCCCCCATGCTTATAACCCTTCCGATCTGCCGTTTCCAATTATCCTCGTCATCCTGCCACACAACAGGAGGCAGCCAGAACCATGTATCATAAACGGCTTTTTTCGGCAGCCCCTTCACCATGTTAAGGGAAAGCCATAACCCGATCCCGTTTCCCGCTCTTCCTTTCGGCAATACCCTGTAAACCGACATATCCCTGGTTGCCGGGCGACGGCCCCGCTTTTTTTTTCTGATAGCCTTAAGAGCACTTGGTGAAATGGCCGGCCTTGCCGGTATCGCTGCAAGTTCCCGCTCCAGCTCGAGTATTATGTCCCTTAGCTCCTTTTCCATCCGGTCAATCAGAAAAACCGGTGAACCAGGCACAGGCTTTGCTCCTCTGATTTTCAGGACAAATCGTCCTCCGGATGGTACAAAGCGTGTAACACGGCAAAGTCCGTGCCCGGGCCTGTCTTCATAACCTATACGAAGCAGATCACCATCCAGCAGATCCATTCTTGGTGAAACAGACCTCGCCCCACCCTGCCCCCGTATCTTGCCCACGTAAAGCCCAGAGCCTGTTTCCCCTTTCTGACCGGACGGCGGATATGGTCTCTGAGGCAAAAAGTTGTAATGTGTTGTCTTTCTGCCAAGAGCCTGTTCCAGGTACCCCATGGCATTCTTCCTGGCGGAAGGATCGTTCCCGCAATCCCTCAACACTTTATAGGCCGTGGTGGTGTAGTAAACATAATGTGCGCCTTTCTTTCTGCCCTCTATCTTCCAGGCTGTCACCCTGTCTATTGGCAGCAGGGTCTTTACAAGTACATCAAGGGAAAGATCAAGGCAGGAAAAGTAACGGCCCGACGCTCTGCCCTGCCTGTAAATCCTTCTGCAAGGCTGAACACAATTGCCTCGCAGCCCGCTTTTTCCGCCAAGGTAGCTGCTCCAGTAACACCGGCCCGAAACCCCGTAGCAAAGAGCGCCATGGACAAAAGTTTCAAGGCCAAGTCCCGGGGGACAAGCAGCAGCAGCCTGCTTTATCTCGTCTATACCAAACTCCCTGGGCAGTACTACACGGTCCACGCCCAAAGATTTTCTTGCCAAAGACAGGGCGGCCGAAAAGGTTACACATGAAAGTGTCGAAAGATGAATCTCTTTGGTAAATCCAGCCTGCCTTGCGAGGGGAACAAACCCAAGATCCTGGATTATAAGGGCATCCGGTTTTACTTCCCTGGCCAGGGCAGCAAGCAGGCGTCCGGCTTCGTCCACCTCATTCTGTTTCAAAACCGTATTCAGGGCCACAAAAACCCTGATATTTTTGGCATGAGCCAGGTCAACGAGCCTGCACAGTTCTCCTGTATCAAAATTGTCAGCCTGCATCCTGGCGGAAAACCTCTTAAGGCCGCAATACACCGCGTCAGCCCCTGCAGCCAGTGCAGCTAAAAAAGAGTCCCGGCTTCCGGCAGGGGCCAGGATTTCCGGTTTGTGCGATACAGGCATTAAATGGCCTCCTTTTTGATATACAGCCGTTATTCGTGCGATATCTCTTTTATCAGTAAACAGCGGGAAATTATACGCTTGCTCAATACAACCCGCAAGTGTTATAACCCGCATGTTAAACCTTGAAACTCAAATACCAGGGAGCAGATGGAATGAAAATAGCAATAAGCGGCAAAGGAGGCGTTGGCAAAACCACACTAGCAGCTCTTCTGATACGTGCGTTTGACGACGAAGGGAAAAAGGTGCTGGCCATAGACGCAGATCCGGACGCCAACCTTGCCGCGGCCGTAGGGATTAAAAACGCGGACAGCATAACACCCATATCGGAAATGAAAGAGCTTATAGCGGAACGCACCGAATCGGTTCCCGGCTCCATAGGAGGTTTTTTCAAACTGAATCCAAAAGTCGACGACCTGCCCGACTCCCTTTCAGCAAAAATGGGCAACATAAAACTGATGAAACTCGGCGGTGTCAAGGGCGGCGGCCATGGATGCATATGCCCGGAAAGCGCCCTTCTCAAGGCACTGGTCACACACATAACGCTGCTTCGGGACGAGGTGGTTGTGATGGACATGGAGGCAGGCCTTGAACATCTTGGAAGGGCAACAGCCCAGGCTGTTGACAAGCTTATAGTGGTTGTCGAGCCCGGACGAAGAAGCCTGGAAACCGCCATACAGGTCAAAAAACTTGCGGCGCAGATCCGTCTGGACAGGGTATACGCCCTGGGGAATAAAATCCGCAGCGAAAAAGATGAAACTTTCCTTCGCAAAGGGCTGCCTGATTTCGATTTTATAGGTTTTATCGGATATGACGACAGCCTTGTCGAAGCAGACCTCAATGGAGTCTCCCCTTATGACGAGGTCCCGGCCATGCGTGAGAAAGCTGCCTCACTGCTAACAGCTCTGGCACAGACAGGGTAATGGATTTGGAGAAAAAAAACGTCAAACGGCCCGCAAACAGGGCCAGAAAACCACGAAAGGGTGGCAGGGCAAAGGGGCAGAAAAACAGGCGGCGCAGGGTTGCCATAAAACCGGCCATAGATCCGAAGCTTACAAAAATTTTCAGCGCCATAGGCGTTCCGGAGCAGACCGGTTTTTCCCCCGATCCCTTTCAGCGTGACGCTTTGTCGGCGACAAAAAACGCAGACTGCATTGTCACCGCACCTACCGGTGCAGGTAAAACATGGATAGCGGAGCAGGTCATCCGTTCCATGCTCAGCGAAGGGCGTAAAACATGGTACGCATCGCCTCTGAAAGCCCTGAGCAACTCGATATACGAGCTTTTTTCCACGATATTCGGAGAAGAGATGACCGGTATCCTGACCGGCGACAGAAAGGAAAACCCAAACGCTCCGGTAATAGTGGGAACCACGGAAATTCTCCGTAACCAATTATACGACTCCATGTATGAGGGCAAAGATCTCGACACGGATTTCGTAATAATGGATGAGGCGCATTTCCTGGGTGACGAGGATAGAGGCGTGGTATGGGAGGAGACCATTATTTATCTCCCCAAACGTATCCCCATACTTATGCTCTCCGCTACCATAGGCAACCCTGATGAAATCGCACAGTGGCTGTCATCCATACGCGATAAACCCTGTAGGGTGATCAGGGAAACCAAAAGGCCTGTCAGGCTATACCCGCTGTTCCTCCACCCGTCAGGAACCATAATGCCTCTCCTTTACGAGCCGGGCAGGGGCAAACGCCGCAGGCTGTACAAAAAGGTAAAAGAGTTTCTCCTTGAAAAGCACCGGCCAAATCTTGCGCCTCCGCACAGGCTGCCTCCAATGGACAAGATCCTTGACCTGCTTGAAAAGTACGACCTCCTGCCTGCCATATTCTTCATGAAATCACGGGCAGACTGCGACAAGGCCCTTGAGCTGTGTGAATCACGCTCCGATCATATCACGCCGGAGCGAAGGGAGGTGCTGGAAAAAAGGATGAGTGAAATAGTCTCAAGCCATCCATACCTTGCAAAACACAAGCAGGTCCGTTTCATCCTTGACCAGGCAGTGGCCGCCCACCACAGCGGCCACCTGCCGATGTGGAAAAAAACGGTTGAAACGCTCATGAACGAGGGGTTGCTGGATGCCGTGTTTGCCACATCAACGGTTGCCGCCGGTGTAAACTTTCCTGCCCGGAGTGTCGTGATACTGAACTCCGACCGTTTCAACGGCAAGGATTTTCTGCCTCTCACCCCGATCGAATTCCACCAGATGACCGGGCGGGCCGGCCGCCGCGGCAAGGACAACATAGGGTTTGCCCTTATGCTGCCGGGCAAATTCATGGATCTTGAACATATATCCGCAGTCGCCGACGCGCCTCCATCGGAAATAAGAAGCCAAATAAAAATAAATTTCTCAATGGTGTTAAACCTTCTCCTGAGCCATACGCCGCAACAGGTTAAAGTCCTGCTTGACCAGTCTTTTGCCCTTTTCCAGCGCACCTGTCGAAAAATGGCAGAAGACAACAGCCTTTGGGAGGATTTTCTTCGCCACCTTGAATTTCTGCAGCAAAACGGATTCGCAGATGAGCAGGGGCGGTTGACCGGCGATGGCATATGGGCATCCAACCTGAGAGTAGACCACCCTATACTGATAGCCGAGGGATTCAGGAAGGATCTTTTCCCAAAATCGGATCCGGCCCTGCTTGCTGCCCTGATCGCCTCGTTCGTTAATGAACGCCAGGCGCCAGATACCCCGGCAGCCGAGCGGATGGCTCCAAAAAAACTCAAAAAAGCTCTGCGCCGCCTGAAAAATACGCTTGCCCCGCTTATGGACAGGATGAGGGAAAAGGGGTTTGAGCCTACCGAACTTTTCCTTGCGCCCGCACTGACTATATACCAGTGGGCAGCAGGCATGCCATGGAATATCGTTATAGAACGGGCAGGCATCGAAGAGGGAGATCTCGCAAACCTCGTTTTCAGGACAGCGGACAACCTGCGCCACATAGCCACTCTTGTTGAAATATTCCCGGAAACGGCAACAGCCGCAAGGGAAGGTGTGGACCTCATTTTAAAGGAACCCATAGTTTAAATAAAACTGATATCTCACAAATCTTTTACTTTGAGACATACGCGGGATATGACGTATAATGAAGCCTGCCCCGGTGTAAAAAAAACAGGTGGCATCATGAATGGAACAAAAGAGGCAAGCCCCGGGAACCCTGCCCGGTCTACAAAGCGTTCGCCAGTGCAAAAGCATGGCTTCTCCATGCCGGCCATGATCCTGCCCCTGCTGCTTTTCTTACTGCTTGCGCCACCTGCCTTTTCAAGAACATTTACCGTTGCAAGCTATAACGTGGAGAACCTGTTTGACGCTGTAACAGATGGAACGGAATATCCAGATTACACACCCGGCCAGGTTTACGGCTGGAACACCCGCATGGCCGCCATAAAAGCAAAAAACACGGCAAGGGTGATCAGGGCCGTAAATGCCGATATACTCTGCCTCCAGGAGGTCGAATCGGAAAGGGCCATAAACAACCTGCTTGCAAAACTCTCCGGTTCGCCCAAACATTACCGGTTTCACGCTATCACCAGCGCGCATACAGCTGTGCAATGCGCCGTGTTATCGGTATTTCCAATCAGCAAGTTTGAAGAGATCGCAACCTGTCCCGGTTGCAGGCTGATACTCAAAGCAACACTGAAAATCGAGGGGCTTCCCCTGGTTGTCTTTGTAAACCACTGGAAATCAAAATCCGGGCCTGAGAGCCTGCGCATACCCTATGCAGCGGCCCTCAGAAAGGCCATTGAAAAACTGGAGCACAGTACCGATTTTGTAATTACCGGCGACTTTAATTCAAACTACAACGAATATCGAACAATCCGCAGCGTCAGCCGGTTGAATGATACAAACGGTATAACCGGCATAAACCATGTTTTAAAAACGCTTTGGAGGGGCCGCCTCGTAACCGAGGACACTCTGCTTGGATCCAATGCCTCCGGGAAACTGTTTCTTTACAACCTGTGGCTTGAACTGCCGGAATACAAAAGGTGGTCATACAGTTTTTTCGGCAAAAAGGAGAGTCCTGATGCCATTATAATCCCCGCAGCCCTCTACGACAATCGCGGCATATCATATGTTGACAACTCGTTTGAAAGGGTAATGCCTGATTTTCTCTTTAAGAATCACCACATATACCGCTGGCAAAGGGCAAACAGGGGAAGGGGCAAACACCTTGGGAAAGGGTACTCGGACCACCTGCCGATTCGCGCGACTTTCACCACGGAACAACCGGCAAAAAAACCGGCTGTCATGAACCAGTAACTCTCATGGCACCATACAGGGCAACAACACGAAATGAAGTGGTTTGCGTGATAAGAGCCGTTAAAAGATATGGCTGGGCCGAAATGGCGGCAAAAAATTATGGACATCCATTACAGCATATTTTACCTTCCCTGTGTCTATCAGGCTTGCGGCATGGCACAGGAATCTGAAATACAGTCAGTAAAAGAGGCAGAGACAACTTGGATGAATTCGGTAAATATAACTTCATATTAAAACTTTATGACGGGCTGTGGAAAGCGCTGCTCCCCTTCCTTGGCATCAACTCAAGGCTAAGGGAAGGACTTGACGACAGGCTCATCAAAAAGAATCCCCCGCAGGCTGACATCTGGATACAGGCAGCATCAGCCGGTGAAGCATACCTTGCCTGCTCATTGGTGGAACGCCTGTTATCACAGAAGAAGTTTTCGATACTTGTCACCACCAACACCCGCCAGGGGTTTGACATAATATCAGGGGAAATTGCGGCAACGGCAGAAAACAATCGGACGGCCACAACCAGGATATCATACTTTCCTTTTGACTCTCCTTCGCTCATGGAACGCGCCGTTAAAGCGGTTTCACCAAAACTTATGGTGCTGCTTGAAACCGAGCTGTGGCCGGGCCTGCTTTTTGCCTTAAAAAAGGCAGAAAGTAAAGTAGTTATCATAAACGGCAGAATGAGCGATAAAACCTTAAAGCGGTATCTTGTTTTCCCGGGTTTCTGGAAAATTGTGGCGCCGGACAGAATACTGGCAATATCGGAAAAAGATGCAAAGCGGTTTGCAGCCCTGTTCGGGGACAAAAACGTAACAACCATGCCGAACATGAAATTTGACAGGTTAACCACCACCAATACCGGGCAGAATGGGAGCAGGCTAAAACCGATTTTAGGGGACAACGCAAGCCTGCTGGTGCTTGGCTCTGTGAGACAGGAAGAGGAAGAAGCAGTTGCAAACATAATAAGAGACGTTCTTTCCAAAAAACCGGATACTGTGACAGGATTGTTCCCAAGACACATGCACAGGCTGGAACACTGGTCCAAAACTCTTGATGGCATGGGAATAGCCTGGCGGTACAGATCAAATCTTGAAAACGGACCGGTACCGAGCGGTACCGTTATTCTGTGGGATCGTTTCGGAGAGTTATCCCATGCCTACACACTGGCAAAAGCGGTATTCGTGGGGGGGAGCCTTGCTCCGCTTGGCGGCCAGAATTTCCTCGAACCGCTAATCTGCGGCGTTCCCCCGGTTATCGGGCCGTGGTGGGACAACTTCAAATGGGCAGGCAATGAACTTATGGAGCAGGGGCTTGTCCTCAGGGTTGACAACTGGCAGCAGGTTTCGGCTGAACTTATACGACAGCTTGACAATCCTGCGCCAAGAGACGCAATACAAAAGGCCGTAACCGACTATCTCGAAAAACGCAAAGGCGGAACCGGGCAGGCCTGCAGTGTAATCACGAACCTGCTTGAGGAAACGGCCTGAAAAACCGGGCAATCATCACAATATCATCCGTTCGCATGAAACCGGATGGCAGCAGGCGCTATTCACCCACCTTCTCAATATCGACAAGTATATCGCCCGGTGATACCTTGTCGCCTTCTGCAGCGTTTATGGAAACCACCCGCCCTCCAAACGGCGCATAAAGAGTGGTTTCCATCTTCATGGCCGAAACAACCGCAACAGGCTGGCCTTCTGAAACCGTATCACCCTCGTTTACCATAACACGGACAACAACGGCCGGCATGGGAGGAGTTACCATGTTTGAAGCTTTTCCCGCAGGCCTGCGGCCTCCCCTGCCACGGGGCTGCATGGAATCATCATTCACAAAGCATGGGCAGCCGTTTATAACCACATCTCTTCCGCCATCCGGGTCACCAATGCCAATCCCGGTCTGCTTCCCATTTACCGAAAGTATCAGCAGGCCATCCATCAGGCCGATCTTTTCCACTGAATACTCCCGATCGCCGATCCTGGCTGAGAACCGGTCTCTGTCTTCCTCCTGCACAGAAACCGCAACTGTCTCACCTTCCACGTTCAGGTTGTATTCCATGCGTCCCTTTCTGTCTTTCCATCTGCTGTTTTAATTGCAAATTCACGATTCTAACGGTCAAAGTCGCCAGTGGCCAAGGGTCTCCCATGGCGTAGGTATTCCCGGCCGGGCAGTCTCTGCGCCCTTGGCACCGGATACTTCCCCCCACATCTCACAAGCTATAAAAGCGAGCGCAGCCACGTCCCTGTCCGGAATCGAAGGCTGCCATTGCGGGAAATGGGTATCGATAAAATCGGTAAAGGTCTCCCCTTTTCGAAAAGGTTTTGAATCTATTACATCACGCAAAAACGGTACTGCTGTGCCAACGCCGGCCATAACATATCCCGACAGGGCATTTTTCATCCGTTCGATCGCAATCTGCCGGTTTTCCGCATGAACCACAAGCTTTGCAAGGATAGGGTCATACTCGACCGGCACGGTGAACCCGGCATAAACCCCGCAATCATGCCTGATGCCGGGGCCATCCGGCGGCCTGAAGCACGCTATCCTGCCCGGTGACGGGGCAAAACCGTTTGCGGGATCCTCTGCGTAAATCCGGCACTCGATCGCATGCCCGCCCGGCTTTATATCGGCCTGTGAAAGTTCAAGCCTTCTGCCGGCAGCTATCTCTATCTGTTTGCGCACAATGTCGATACCGGTAACCATCTCCGTTACCGGATGCTCGACCTGCAGCCTGGTGTTCACCTCGAGAAAATAGAAGGAGCCTGACTCATCCAGCAGAAACTCCACAGTGCCTGCGTTTACATATCCGGCTGCTTTTGCGGCCTGCACAGCGGCTTTTCCCATCTCCTCCCTGAGCTCCTGCGTAAGCGCAGTGCTGGGCGTTTCCTCAACAATCTTCTGGTGCCTCCGCTGTATTGAGCACTCCCTCTCAAACAGGTGTACGGTATTGCCAAACCGGTCGGCAAGCACCTGCACCTCAACATGCCTCGGCCTTTCTATATAACGTTCCAGGTAAACCGTACCATTGCCGAAAGCGGCTTTTGCTTCGCTTGATGCAGATGCCAGTGAGTCGGCAAGCTCATCCTTGTGCCTTACCACACGCATGCCCTTGCCTCCCCCTCCGCAACTGGCTTTAACAAGAAGCGGGTAGCCTATGATATCGGCCTGTTTTGCCAATTCACCAGGCCCGGAAAAGCTATTATCGGCCCCTGGTATTACAGGCACTCCCCCATCAGCCATGATCCGCCGCGCAACGGTTTTGTCCCCAAGATCGCTTATCACCTGCGGCGGAGGGCCAATAAAAACTATTCCGCTGTCCTCGCAAAGCCGGGCAAAATCAGCATTTTCAGCGAGAAACCCGTATCCCGGATGGATCGCCCCTGCACCTGTTTTTTTTGCTGCCCCGATTATCCTGTCGGCATTCAGATAGCTTTCCGACGGCGCGGTTCCGCCTATGTGCACAGCCTCGTCCGCACACATCCTGTGAAGAGACTTGCTGTCAGCATCGGAATACACGGCAACGGTACCGATTCCCATCTCTTTGCAGGTTTTGATTATGCGTACGGCTATCTCGCCCCTGTTTGCGATCAGAATTTTTTCAAACATTCGTCATCCCTACATCCTGAACACACCGTAACCGTATGGCGAATCCCGCAAAGGTGCGTTTAACGCGGCCGATATTGCCATGCCAAGGACATCTCTTGTTTTTGCAGGATCCAGTATGCCGTCATCCCACAGATTGGCGGTGCTGTAGTATGCGTTGCCTTCCTTTTTTGCCTTTTCGATTATGGGCCGGCGTATTGCTTCTATCTCTTCCTCCGTAAGCTCGGGTTTCCCAAGCCTCCTGTTCTGGTCATTGGTTATCGTGATAAGAACGTTGGCCGCCTGTTCCCCACCCATTACGCCGATCTCTGCGTTGGGCCACATCCACAGGAACCTCGGGGAATAGGCCCTCCCGCACATAGCGTAGTTTCCGGCGCCAAAAGACGCCCCGGCTATAAGGGTAAACTTCGGGACAGATGCCGTGGCCACGGCGTTTACCATCTTGTGCCCGTCCTTTGTCACTCCTTCCCGCTCGTACTGCCTTCCAACTATAAAACCGCTTATGTTCTGGATAAACAAAAGCGGGATTCCCCTGTTGTCGCAAATCTGTATGAACTGCGTTGCCTTGCGCGCACTCTGAGGGAACAGCACCCCGTTATTGGCAAGTATGCCAACGGGGTAGCCGTGAATGTGAGCCCACCCGCAAACCAGCGTCGGACCGTACATCTCCTTAAAATCGATAAACTCGCTGCCGTCAACCAGTCGTGCTATAACCTCCCTGATGTCATATGGAGTGGAGATGTTGCGTGGAACGATCCCGTAGATCTCTGACGGGTCGTAAAGAGGCGGCCGGGGTTTCTTCCTCGGCGGCATCGCCTTTTCAGCAGGCGGCAGGTTCCCGACGAGCTCCCGGACAATGGAAATGGCATGGGCGTCGTCCTCGGCATAATAATCTGAAACCCCTGATTCGGCACAATGCAGCTCCGGGCCGCCAAGCTCGTCCGGCGTCACTTCCTCTCCTGTGGCAGCCAGTACAAGCGGAGGGCCGCCAAGGAAAATGGCGCCATGCCCCTTTACATGAACGATCTCGTCCGACATGGCAGCTCCGTATGCGCCGCCTGCCGTGCACAGGCCCATAACCGCGGTAATCTGGGGAATCTTCATCTTTGACATCATGGCCTGGTTGTAGAAAACCCTGCCGCCGTCATCGATATCGGGAAAAATCTCCGACTGCAACGGTAAAAACGCGCCGGCGGAATCCATGAGGTTGACCGAGGGAAGGCGGTTCTCCATGCATATCGTCTGGAGCCTGAGCGTCTTTTTAACGCTCAGGGGATACATGGCCCCGCCCTTTATGGTTGCATCATTCACCGAAATGACAACTTCCCTGCCGGACACCACACCGATGCCTGCACGTATACCGGCCCCGTGAACCTTGCCGTCATACAACCCTTTTGCGGCAAGCGGCGCGATCTCGAGAAACGGGGTGTTTTTATCCAAAAGCAGCTCCAGCTTTCTGTCCACCGGGAGCTTGCCGACCTCTTTGAGCCTCTCTATCGCCTTGGCGGATCTCTCGTGATGAGCCCGGTCGATCTCCCTGCGAAGGTCCTCAACAAGCGCTTCCATGGCCTCGCGGTTCTTCCTGAATTCGTCCGAATTAACGTCGATGGATGATTCAATCACAGGCATTGGTGTTTTCTCCTATTACAATGCGTCATCCCCTATTCTCATTCTGGCTATCTCTGTTGAAGTACCCGACACCTGGACATATTTGGACCATTTGTAAGCCGAACAGGCCAGGGAGCCCGGTTCGAAACCCTTCAGCGACAGTACTCTAAGCGCACCGCCAGCCACCTCCCCGGCTGACTCGGCACAGAAAACCTTTGCACAATCAGTAAAAACAGCACCCTCACGATCCTGTTTTGAGTCAAGCCAACCGGCCTTGTATGCCATCAGCCTTGAAGTCTCAGACAGCATGTGCATCTCGGCAAGCTTGAACCCGACCTCCTGGTAAGCGATAACCGGTTTGCCTCCGCTTCGGTGGCTTTTGGCATGAAGTGTGGCCTCGAACAGCGCGGCATCCATCATTCCAACAGCCGCAGCGACCAGTACCTGATCCTCCCAAAGCCGAAGGCTGGAAAGAAGCGCGTGTCCCCCCACAGGGCCAATGACACGGTCGGCAGGCACCACGCAGTCATCCAGCACCATTTTGCAGGGACAGAGATGTCTGTAATCGTCGGCCAATTCAACAGTCGCAAACTTTACTCCCGGCATCTCCCGGTCTATTAAAAACACGCCAATCCCGTCATCAAGACGCCCTGCCACGGCTATCACATCCGCAAAAAGCCCGCTTACAACAAATCCCTTCTCCCCTGAAACACGCACCGTCTCCCCGTCACGTTCGCCTTTTGTCTCGAGCGGATCATTGACAATGTTCATCGTTTTTTCGCAAACCGCAACAGCGGCTGTTATCTCCCCCTTTACAAGGGGATCAAGAAAAGCCTGTTTCTGCCCTGCGTTGCCGTAGCCGGCAACAAGTCTGCCAAAAACCCGCATACCCATTTCAAACATGATAAACAGGGGAGGCGTGTTTGCGGCAAAACCGCTCATTGCAGCCATGGCTGCCGCTCCAAACGGCTTGCCGGCAGACAGGCCATACTCCATGTAACCAGTCGGCCCGAGGTTAAGCGCCAGCTGCCGCTCAAGATCACGCATGCCGCCAGGCTCCAAACGCTCAAGGGGCGGGGCAGCAGAAAGCGTTTCCCGGACAATCCGCCCGGTATCATCAATCACTCCAAGTTCCTCCGGAGAAAATTCATAGTCCATGACCTGCTCCCTATATCTTTTTTGCTACATAAGTCGTGATATTATCATTTTCTGTATATCGGATGTCCCGCCGCCCAAAGGCGCGAGACGATTGTCACGAAACGCGCGCTCAATACCATACTCGTGACAGTACCCGTAACCTCCGTGTAACAGCAGGGCGTCATTCACCGGGCCCAGGCTCCAGTCACCGACAAAAAGTTTTGCCATGGCAGCGTAAAGATGGTTCAGCGGGTTGCCCTGGTTCTTGTGCCACGCTATCCTGTAAACCAGCAGTTTGGAGGCTTCGTAAAATATCCTCATGTTTGCAAGTTTCCGCTTGGTGGCCTGGAATTCGCCTATGGCCTTTCCGAACTGAACGCGCTTTGCAGCATACTCGGCCGACCTTTCCAGCATACACTTCATCCCGCCCACCATTGGTGCAAGAAGCGCGCTCCTGTCCCACTCCACGGTCTGCATAGCCATCAGGAACCCGTTTCCCTCCTTGCCCACAAGGTTTTTTGCAGGGATAACGCAGTCTGTGAAAAACAGCTCAGAGGTAGAGGATGTACGGCACCCCATTTTTTTCAGGGGCTGACCAGCGGAAAACCCGGGCGTTCCCTTCTCAACGATAAAAGCCGATATGCCCTCGTGCCGTTTCTCCGGATCGGTCTTTGCGTAGATGAGTGCCACGTCCGCAACCGGGCCGTTGGTTATGAACATCTTGCTGCCGTTCAGCACGTAAGTGTCCCCCTTTTTAACCGCCGTGGTTTTCATCGAAGCCACGTCAGAGCCGGCATCAGGCTCGGTAAGCCCCATACAGCCGACCCATTCGCCGCTTGCAAGCCTGGGCAGATAGGCCATGCGCTGCTCCTCGGTTCCGTGCTGAAAGATGGTATCGGCGCATAAAAATGTGTGAGCGCCGTAGGACAGGGTAAGGCCGCCATCCACCCCGGCCTCGCCCAGCGCCTCACCGGCCATGACCGTGGTTATCACGTCAGCGCCCTGCCCGCCGTATTTTTCGGGAAAATGGAGGCCAAGTATACCGAACTCCCCCAGTTTCCGGAACGATTCATAATCAAACTTGCCTGCAAGTTCATGCTCCTCGACCCGTGGAACGATCTCCTTTTTGGCGAACCTGATTATCTCCCTTTTGAACATGAGCTGCTCGCGCGTGAATGAAAAATCCATGACACTCTCCTGTGGGAAAACAGCCGGGCGTTGCCCCGGCCTGGTAAACAGCCCCCGGTTTTAACCTCCCGTTTATCCTATTCTTCAGATGCTATTTGGATATACAAAAAGAGTCAAGAATTTTAGCCGCAGGCCTGACAGTCAGAAAGAATGAAAAAATCTCTTGCAGCTGTTTTCCAGGCAGTCGTGCATCGTTTTATGCGCAAGATGCAGCCTGTGCCAATAACTTCCTTCCGCTGCAAGGCGCACGACATAATGCTGTAATCATCTCCCGTGAATATCGCGGAACAGGTGCAGATGCGGCAAAGTCGGCTCGGCGGAGGATGGGAACAAAAGATTCGTGCTAATGCGTCTGCCTTTGCCTGGCATCCGGCCAATGGCTTTGGCAAGTTCCGGCTTGACTCTTGCCCCGAGTTTCACCGCCTTTTCGTAATGAGCCCTGGCGAGCCCGAAAAGGCCGACGTCATAATATGCTATCGCAAGAAGATGGTGGGCCTGTCCGTTTTGGGGGGCGATCCTGACAGCCTTCTCAAGCACTGGAACGGCCCTGCCAGGCTCGCCGATATTCAGAAGGGCGTTCCCCAGGTTGATCGCGTGCCTTGCAAGGTCCGGCCTGAGATCCATGGCCTTTTTGAAACAGGCAACGGCCTCCCTGTCGCGCCCTATATTTCCATAGGCAGCGCCAAGGTTGTTGTATGCGGCATAGGATGTCCGGTTCTTTTCGATTACACTTTTCCACAAAGTAATCTCGTTTCTGTAATTCCCCACAAGATGTCTGCTTTCAAAACAGAGCCCCACTGCTATGGCAATGGCACTGCTATGGCAATGGTCACAACCCGGCAAAACCATCTAAAGCTGTTTTCCTGCTCTTTTTTCAAAAGCTGCGCTTTTTTGATACCATCTGCAACATAAAAAGTTATTGCCACGATCATGATGCATATTACAGGAGATGCCAGGTATGAAAAATGATCGGCCACAAAAGAAAAACGCATTGGATACACGTTAAAGAAACCAAGCGCGGGAAAAATCATTGCCGCATACAGAAA
>MZGQ01000051.1 GCA_002085115.1 Desulfococcus sp. 4484_241 | reverse complement strand
GTGCGCTTTTTTGTCCTTTATGCTGATCGCGTTCATCTGGCACCTGCGGGCACATACTCCGCACCCGGTGCACTCCTCGGTATCCAGCACCGCGTGGAAGTTGCTGGCGGCAAAGTCCGCCGGCCGTGGCATGAGACGCATCATCTCGAGGATGCCGCAGCAGCAGCCGCAGCAGGCGCATACAAACTGCGGTTCCTGTTCGTTTGACGGCTGGAGCACCAGGCCTTCCTTTTCCGATTTATCCAGTATGGCGAGCGCTTCGGCCTTGGTGATGGATCGTCCCCAGCCATTTCTCGAGTAAGTGTCGTGGAAATCCCTGAAACCGAGACAAACCTCCCTCCGGTCCGTTACCTGGCACGGTTCCCCCAGCGTGTCTTTTGCCTTTCGGCATATACATTCCGCAACCATTATCCGTTTGTCGGTCTGCTCGATTATGGTTCTGATTTCGTCGTAGGTGGCCACGTTGTGTTCCGGGGTAACACTTTTTTCCACCGGGACAACCCGCATCTGGGGAACGGCTGTGGTCAGGTATTCCACACCGAACGCCTTGGTCACATACTCCCTTGTATCAAGGTAAAACCCGGCGTTCATGCGAACAAGCTGCATTTCGTACATGCCTATAACAAACGGGACCAGTGCATAATGCATCTTTCCGTTTTTTTCCTTTGCAAAGATTGCGCCCTTCTTCTCCATTGCTGCGAGCCTCTCTTCTATGGCATCTTTGGAAATTCCTGAAGAACGCGCTTTTTGGAAAATTGCGTCTGCTGTTTCGAACCGGTAATTCATGGCCAATGCCACCCTGGCTTCGTCAATGGTGAAGATGGCTTTAAGCAGCCTTAGTTCAACCCCTGAGAGGGTGGAGGGGAACCCAACCGGCATGGTGTCCAGATGTTTCCTGAGTGCCCGGTAAGGCTGTTCCCATTTTTTCAGATCTGAAAGTTTGCTTCTGATTGAGTTGATCACTTTTATCATCTATCTCCTCCCTGGACATGCGTGGCGCATGCATGGTGCCGCTTGTTGTGAAAACAAGGTGTGCCGGCTTTGGTATGACACAGACGCTAAATTGTCGACAATATACCATCGGAGCTTTTTTGTGTCAACCCGAAAACAGAACATGTTGTTAGTACGTAAAATGTCCGGTTGCGATAACAAATGAGTTGTGTTTATAACAGGGGTAAAGTTTTGCTTGCATTGTATGGTTTTTCCATGTAATATATTAGTTTATATTTTAAGGTGTTTAAATAACTATTTGAAATCATATCGGTTTTAAATAGAGAAAAGGGGTGATATATTTGAAAGAGATCGAGGTTCGCGTCATCGACAATGATCTTGAAAAGGCCATGAGAGTTCTTAAAAAGAAAATTCAAAACGACGGTCTTTTCAAGCAGCTTCGGCTCAGGAAAACCTATGAAAAGCCAAGCGAATTCAAACGGCGCAAGCAGCGGGAAGCCCGCAGAAGGCTTAGAATCGCCGAGATGAAAAGACGCAGGTTCAGATAACGACAACTGTTTTAAATATAATGGACCCGGTCGACGGCTTTGCCGGCCGGGTTTTTTGCGCAATGTCAAAGCACAGCAGGTATGAACGGGCCCTTTCTGAAATGTACGGTTTGAGAAGGTTTGGCATAAAGCTCGAACTTTCCACGATGAGCCGTATTCTTCAGAACCTGGGAAACCCGCATTTAAAGTTTGAAAGCATACATATCTCAGGCACCAACGGCAAGGGTTCCATCGCGGTTATGCTTTCTTCGATCCTTCAGCTGGCCGGCTACGAAACAGGCTTGTACACTTCCCCCCACCTTGTGACCTTTAACGAACGGATAAAGATAAATAACAGGCAGGTTAGCAATACCGATGTGGTAAGGGCCTATGAAGCCATAAAGGGGCTGCACGGCGATGCAAGACAGCCCACCTTTTTTGAATACACCACTGCCATGGCGTTTCATCTTTTTGCCGAAAAAAAGGTGGATGTGGCTGTCATAGAGACCGGCATGGGCGGCAGGTTCGATGCCACCAACATCATCAAGCCCAGGGTCTCCATAATATCGAACGTTTCGCTGGAGCACAGGTCATACCTTGGCAGCACCTTGAGCGAGATCGCCTTTGAAAAAGCGGGCATAATAAAGGCCGGTGTCCCTGTTGTCACCGGCGCCAGGCAGAAAAGTGTGCTGACGGTTATAGAAAATACCGCAAAACAGCGCAAGGCTGCACTTTTCAGAATTGGACGGGACTTTCGCGTGGTTCGGCGGCAAAGTGGAGCACGATTTTCCTACTACGGTATTGATCGCAGATGGAAAGACCTTCGTACCGGACTTGCAGGTGCCTTCCAGGTTGAAAATGCCGCTCTTGCCATGGCGGCTTGCGAACTGCTGATCGATTCAGGAATGACAATCGGACAGGAAGCAGTAAGGGAGGGGCTTGCTGCTGCGCGCTGGCCGGCAAGGCTTGAAACTGTCTCCGAATCACCGTTGATATTGATAGACGGCGCGCACAATCTTGCAGCGGCAAGGCACCTTGCCGCATACCTTGCCGAAAACCTGTATGACCGCAAGATAACCCTGGTGACCGGGATACTGGATGACAAACCGTACAGGGCTATACTGAAAACGCTTGTGCCCATGTGCGACAACGTTATAGTGACCCGCGCCAGGATCGACCGTTCCATTCCGCCGGAAATTCTGGCAAAAGAGGTCCAAATGCTTGGTGCCCCGGCGGTTGTCGCCGGCTCTGTCAAAGAGGCCCTTGCCCTGGCAAAAAACCGGCTGCCCGGCCGGGATGGAGCGATATGCGTGGCAGGATCTCTGTACGTTGCCGGTGAGGCAAGGCACGCTATAGTGAAAAACGGCGTCATGCAGCCTGCGATTTGATGTTGACATGTACCAGGGTAGAGAATAGTTTTAGTGTCAGATTCAGCCGGGCCGCGGCGCGAGTCCTTTTTCGGCCCGGTGGTTCGTTTTCCTTGTTGGCGGATGAGCCGTACGGTTGAGAACGCCGGCCGGTCCCCGTTCAAACCATGGAAAAAAATTTCAGGCTCACAATTGAGTATGACGGAACATCCTACCACGGTTGGCAGATGCAGAAAGATCTGCGCACCGTGCAGGGGGAGATAACAAACGCTCTTGGAACCATAATGCAGCAGAAGGTACCCGTTATCGGCTCCGGTCGCACCGACGCAGGTGTCCATGCCCTTGGCCAGGTTGCAAGCTTCAGGTGCAACACCAGGCTTCTGCCTGGCGATATCATGAACGCCTTGAACAGCCTGCTTCCCGACGACATAGTCATCATCGATTGCGCCGCGGTCTCCCCCGACTTCCACGCCCAGTACAGCGCAAAAAGTAAAACGTACCTGTACAGGATACTCAACAGAAAAATTCCTGCAGCGGTTTTCCGCCATTATGCCTGGCACGTGAAGCCCCCTCTGGACCTGGATGCCATGGACAGGGCCGCATCGCTTTTGGTGGGCACACACGACTTTTCATCGTTTGAAGGTGCGGGAAGCCCAAAGCTCTCCTCGGAACGGACAGTGACAGAGGCGTTTTTCAAAAAGGAGACAGGCGGCTATATAGGTTTTCATGTAACGGCGGATGGATTTTTAAAACACATGGTCAGAAACATTGTCGGCACCCTCGTGGAGGTCGGGCTTGGCAAGATAGAACCTTCAAGGATAACCGAAATACTGGGAGCAAAGGACCGCTCCATGGCAGGTGCAACAGCTCCGGCGCACGGCCTGTTTCTCGTGAGCGTCACATATTAAACCGCCGGTTGTTTTTTTGCACATGCAACACTTTGCCGGATAAGAGCATCTTTTTCACAGGCAGTGTTTGCAGAAGCAGAGGGACTTAAAAAATGTTTTGGTCATGATTTGCCGTGCCGTGCGTACAGGTCGGGTCTCCTGTTTGGCAGAAAGTAACGCATTCTGTGGCTGCGGACATCATTTAACATGTTTTTTGAAAGGTCTGTAACAACCATGCCCTCCGGTGTTGTCTCTTTTCCGACAACCTCTCCTGAAGGCCCCAGGGCCACAGCAAGCGCGGGAAAATCAAGGCCAGCACCGTTTTTGCCCGACTGGTTGCAGGCCACAACGAACACGCCGTTGTCATAGGCCCGGGCAGGAAGGTGCCTCATCCACGATTCAAACTTTTCTTTTGAGGTTCCCCTTGGTGATGCATGCGGAACAAACAGTATGTCTGCGCCGTCCATGGCCATACAGGTAGAAAGCTCGGGGAAATGGGCGTCATAGCACAGCTGTATTCCGAACACCACACCATTTGCCTTAAAGACGGGGATCCTGTCGCCTGGCGTAAAAAGCCCCTTTTCAGGCGGAGCTATATGAAGCTTGGTGTAGGCTGTTATTGGCTGGTCAGGTGCAAAGACAATGTGATCGGCAAAGAGAGCTCCTGTGACATCGTCCTGTCTCACAGTCCCGGCAAGGATGACAATGCCAAGATCTTCTGCAAGCTGCCGCAGCGTGTAAACGGCAGCTTCATAGGCACCGGCCGCCCGCGCACAGATCGATCTGTCAAGACAGTACCCCGACAATCCAAGCTCGGGAAAGCATACGATAGAGGCACCCTGCGCATGGGCGTTTTTTGTCCACTGGACTGTTACGCCAAGATTTCTGTCCACATCACCCGCAATGGAAAGGCAGGTAACCGCGGCTATCCGGATATCTTCCATCAGGCTATCCCCGGTTGGCAGCCGCATCGGCTGCAATCTCCTTTCGGCCCTTACTTCAAAACGGCAAAAAAGGCACAAATTCAGTTCTACAGGCTGAAAGCCGCCCTGATCTTGAAAACTCTCGTGGCAGGCAGGCTGATTATATCGGCGACCCCAGTTTTCTTTGCTATTTCGGCAAGGCTTTCCTCTATGGCTTCCATTGAAGGCGCTATAAAGGTAAACCACACGTTGAACCGGTCTTCCCTTATGTAGTTGTGTGTAACGCCTGAATACTCGTTTACCGTCTCGGCAAAACTGTCAATCTTGTCTTCCGGTACGCTGGCCGCGCACAGGGTACTCACATACCCCAGCTTTTCCGGCACAAAGTTTCCGCCGATTCTCCGTATGATGCCCTCCTGTTTCAATCCTTTGATTCGGCGGATCACATTATCTTCCGTTGTTCCGACCTGTTTGGCAATAACCTCAAAAGGCCTTGGGACAAGAGGAAAATCGGATTGTATTATATTTAAAATAGTCCTGTCAGTATCATCCATGATGGCAAGATGCGGCAAAAGCCGGTATGTCATACTGGTTCAACGTGAAAAAAAGGCCTTGGGAAACATTATCCCAAGGCCTTTTTTCACATTTTATCCGATTGGCGCATACCGTATGGGTGTTATACACAACCGGTCGGTTTCGGAAGACCTGCCATTTTACATGCTCCCTTGCCGGGTCCTGACGGGAAAAGTTCATAGATCTGTTTCAGCTTGAACCCCGTAAGTTTCGAAAGAATACGGACCATGGGAGCGATACCGTTCTTTTCATAGTAGTCCTGGAGAACCTTGATGACCTTGCGATGATCATCGGTCAGCTCATCAATACCTTCCTGCTGTTTGACCCACTGGACCCATTCCTCGCACCAGTCATCATAGGATTCGATAAACCCGTCTTCATCAACCGTAAATGTTTTTCCCTGAAATTCTACTGTAGCCATTTAAATAACCTCCTTTATGGTTGTCAAAATTTCCTTTTCCACGCCCTTGTTGTGCAAGACCGATATTTTCAGGTGTATTTAAATTATCAATAATACAACTCACATTTGAGGATGTCAACATCTTTGTTGCCCCCAAAATCCGCGATAGGTTTTTGATAAAGTTGTCTTGGAGGCTACGGCAGGTAAAAATTCCTATCTTGTGCTCCATAGGCGATAAAAATTTCGTTAAACCATCTCCTGTTGCCGGGGCATACAAAGCGATGCCACAAGAAAAGGCCTTTTCAGGGCGCAGCTTAGCCCCCGGAACGTAATTGCGGCCTTTTAAATTTTTATTGGGTCATGGCAAACTCCGGGGCTTTTCAATCGTACTCCCGCGAACAATGACTCCATATGGCGTCTTACCTTCAACCATACTGCACCGGCATGAAAAACAACCTGAGTATAAACAGACGTCCAACATTTTACGATGACATCAAATTTTGTAAACTTAATGTGTTTATTTTTGACGGCCATGACAGTATGTTATGCCGATATTTCGACCCTGTTCTATCCAGGCCCCTGAGGTTTTAATTGCCGGGGTTACGAATCCCATGTTCTCCCGGACGATCAAGGCGCCGGAGAAAAACCGCCTTTAATAGCCTCCAGCCGTTTTAGATTTTCTTGTGCCGTCTGGTAGTCAGGCTTTATGGCCAGTGCCTTTTCAAGGCACTTTCTGGCCTGTTCAAATTCACCCTTACTGATCAATACGGTAGCAAGGTTGTTATAGACTCTGTATGACATCGGGTCTATTTTCAATGCCGATCGGTAATGATGAACCGCCTTGTCGAGTTCCCCTAACGTCACCAGAAGATTGGCAAAATTGTTATGAACCGCCGCAAGATCCGGCTTTATACGTAACGCCTGCCGATAGTGGTACGCCGCTTTCTCCGGTTGGTTGGCCGCGGCAAAAAAATCGCCCAGATGACTGTGAGGATTGGGGTTTTCCGGATCCAGTTGAATGGCCCGGTAAAAATGTTCAACAGCTTCCTTTTTTTGCCCTTTATTTAATAACAGTTCACCAAGGCGTGAATTGACCTCGCTGCTGCCCGGAAAATTTGCCAGAGCATGCTGATAAAAACAAAACGCGTCTTTAAAATATCCTGTCTGGTGCCATGTTGTAAATGCCATGGCAAACAGAAACACTCCGGTGATAATACCGGCCAGGTGTTTTTTTAACTTTTTTTTAACTTAAAATGTTGAAAAAGATCGGCCCCGCCCCAGGCGATCACAATAAACAGACCGATTAATGATATATAGCCATATCGCTCGATAACCAGTGTTTTTTGTGAAACAACAACCGGAAGATGGGGAGCAAGTATCAGCAAAAACCAGAACCAACCGGTTACAAGATAAGGAAACCTTCTGGCTGACTTTAAAACCAGGCCGGTTATCAGGATCAGCAGAGCGATCGCCCCCAAACTACGACATACAGGCAGACCCTGGTAGAACATTGATGAGACATAATAAGGCAGTCCCGCAGGAAAAATCGTTTTCAGCAGATAAGCGACACAAGCAATCGGCAAAGCCGTAAGCCTTGCGGCAAGGCTCGGGGGGGCATCTACTGCCCCTGGCAGCCATGTACTGTGATTTTGGGTGTAGTACCAGAAAGTAAAAAGTAACCAGGCAGCACCGGCACAAATAAATGGCAGTTTTTCCACTATCACCAGCCGGTTCCATTTCCGGCCGAGACCCGTTCCAGGGCCTATCTTACAGGCATCAGGATCTGTTTGAGCGAAAATCCGCTGAAGCGGCCAGTAATCAAGCAACGGCAGAATCAGTACGTTAAGCATCATCGTCGGTTTTGTTAAAAGGGAGAGCAGGAAAAGCATGATAACAAGCAGATATCTTTTAATATTGGGCTTTGCCGTGTAAAAACAGTATAAAAACAGACCGGCCATGCATAAAACACCGCTCAAGGAGTTGCCCCGGGCGTACAGGGGAGCGATGGATTCACTGTTCATTGGATGTAAAGTGAAAAGTGCTGCCACGAAAAAGCTGCGCCAGGCTGCCCTGGTGGCATAATACAGAAAAGAAAAAAGAAACAGGGATGACAGAAGATGCAGCATGACATTGGTGAAGCGCATGCCATTCACATTCTTCCCGTAAATCATGGAATCCAGAAAACCAGACAACTTCGACAGGGGGAAATAATAAACAGCACAATTATCCTTGGCAATAACCGTTAAAAGGTATTCATAAAAAGAATGTTTCAAGATATTCCTGTAGTAATTGATGACAAATATATCATCAGAATTGATAATACCGAAGTTCCCGATTTGGGCATACACAAAAAACAGACAGACGGCTGCAAAAATCAAGAAACCGATATGGTATCTATATTTTACGAAAAGTTTATGCTGCATGACACGGGCTTTTATGCTGAAAAATGCATTTACACTATCCCGAATAATTTGGAGGATCTCTAACAGAACCGTCGTTACAGCCGCCATGGCCATTGATAATGACAGCCGACAGCGTCATCAGTCGGCAGGCTTTTTATATATACAATGACCGGACGTTTGCAGTATCCACAGTCGGTGCCTCATCAAGCAGCCTGTTTTGTCTGCTCTTTGAAATAGCATTTGTCCGGAGTCATCCCGTCCGGCGTCTGATCCATCCATACATGATTATAATATTCAAACCAAATTCTCAATCCTTTTTGGCGGCTCAAGGCCGTTTCCAAACAAATGGATAAAACAATAATACTTCACCGTCCATTAGAAATGTTCAATGAAGATGTTGCCCATACATCGACCCCGACCGTCCATGCTTATTCTGATACCGTTTGAGCTCAAAATATTTGCAAATGCCTCGCTTGTATAAACCGGCTGTCCTGCTCCGTACTAAAAACAATCGGGAAACCATAGCACCGTATCGCATCTTAAATCGCCTCTAAGAAAAACCCGGCATCCTGCTTGTTATATACAGCGCCCACAAAACACAGCCCTTCTATACCAGTCCATCACTGCCACAAGTAATATTAAAACCACGACGCATGGGAATACAGGTGACATCCGGGCCCAAACCTGATTCGGCCTGACAGCTTTCGCAATATACTGTCCTGTTTTCCACCCCCATTTTTTACAGGTTTTTATGGATGGATAAGCTTGACATCTGATATCGAGGTTTGTATTAATTAATCGACTAATTTAATTTTATGGTTAATGCCAGAGGGAGAAGATGGCTGAAACAGGCACACAACAGAAAATTTTAGAGGCTGCAACAGCAATATTCGCCCAGGAAGGTTTCAGGGGCGCCCGGATGAGGCAAATCGCGGACCTTGCAGGGGTAAACCAGGCCCTTTTGCACTACTATTTCCGTTCAAAGGAGAACCTGTATGGGGAGGTGCTGTCACGATTTTTTACAGATGTGTTTTCAAGCCTTGCGCACAGCCTTACCACGCAAGCGGATCCCGAAAGTGCGTTTCGCAGTTTTATCGACACCTACATCGATATCTTGAGTTCCAATCCAACGTTTCCCAGGCTCATGGTGTCTGAGATTCTCGAGGGTGGAAGGCACCTTATGGCTGTTGTTGACAGGATTTTCTCTGAAACAGGCCTGTCGCCTCCGGGCCTGGTTGTTCCGTTTGTAAACGATGCAATTAAAAAAAATCTGATCAGGCCGGTTGATCCTGTCCAGACAAGCATAAGCGTTGTTGGCATGTGCATGTTTTATTTTATAGCAAAACCGTTTGTGGAGCACATATGGGGCAAACCGGAAAACGAACCGGAGTTTATCCGGCAGCGTAAGGAGGCGATAGCCGATCTCGTGCTTTACGGGGTTATAAAAAGACAGGAGTAGCAGGTACGGGCAGGCTGCTAAAAAAATAGGGCTGAAAAGCCGCAGGGAAACCGGCGGAAGAAAACATGGAAGCGGAGGAGAGATGATAACAATAGCGAAACGTTTCGCAATGATAGCCGTGATTCTGGCCGCCGTGATTTTTGCAGGATGCGGGCAGAAGACCGGGCCCGGCTTCCTTGGGTCCGGCACTCTCGAAGCGACAGAGGTGGATGTAAGTGCGCTTACCGGAGGAACACTGCTTGAGCTTACCCGCGAAGAGGGGCAAATGGTGGACCGTGGAGATCTTCTTGCCAGGATTGATGTTGAGAAACTGGAAATACAGAGACGGCAGCAGGCAGCCGCCCTGGAGGAGGTCAGGGCCAACCGTGTGTCTGCCGGGGCCTCGGTTGCCCAGGCATCTGAAACCCTGGCTAATACGCAGGTTCAGTACAGGCGTATAAAAAAACTTCACGCCGGCGGGGCGGCTACTCAGGAGCAGTATGATGATATAACCACCAGGTTGAAACTGGCAAAAAGCGGACTTTCGGCAGCCAGGGCCAGGCATGAGGCTCTCAACGCCAGGCGTGCACAGATAGAGGCGGGGATAGCACTCCTTGACCGGAAGATTGCAGACGGAACGGTCAGGTCGCCGCTTTGCGGCGTGGTGGTTGAAAAGTACATGGAGCCTGGCGAGGTTGTGGCTCCCGGGGGCAGGATCTACAGGATCGCCGACATGAACAGTTTCTGGATTGACATATATGTGGCTGCGTCCGATCTCGGGAGGATTGTCATAGGGCAAAATGTCGAGGTGCGCGTGGACGCGATAGCCGATCCTGTGCCCGGCAGGATTGCATGGGTTTCTCCCAAAGCCGAGTTCACCCCGAAAAATGCCCAGACACGGAAGGCCAGGTCTGAACTGGTGTATGCCGTAAAGGTGCTGCTGGAAAAGGGCCGTGACGAGCTCAAGATAGGGATGCCCGCCGAGGTTTATGAAACAGGTGACAAAAAATGAGTATTCCCTTTGCCAGGGTAAAAGAACTTGAAAAAAGCTATGGAAAAACCGTTGCGCTTGCTTCGGTGTCGCTCGATGTGGGCAAGGGGGAGATGTTCGGCCTTATCGGGCCGGACGGGGCGGGCAAAACAACCCTCATGCGGATACTCAGCTCTCTGCTGGATCCTGATTCCGGGGATTGCGTTGTGGCCGGTGTTTCCGTTTCAGAAGACCCGGCAGGGATCAGGAGGATTATAGGTTATATGCCGCAACGGTTTTCTCTGTACCAGGACCTTACGGTGGGTGAAAACCTGAGGTTTTTTGCCGACCTTTTCCGGGTGCCTCGCCGTGAACGTATAAAACGGACCGCCATGCTGCTTGAGTTTGCGCGTCTTGAGCCGTTCGTGAAACGGCAGGCCGGCCGGCTGTCCGGCGGCATGAAGCAGAAGCTGGCCCTTGCCTGCGCCCTGGTCCACACCCCGGAGTTTCTTATACTGGACGAACCTACTACGGGTGTCGATCCCGTGTCCCGAAGAGAGTTCTGGAGTATTTTGAAGAAGCTTAAGGAAACGGGTGTAACAATCCTTGTTTCCACGCCGTACATGGAGGAGGCGGAACTTTGTGACCGTGTTGCCCTCATGCACAAGGGTCGTGTGCTTATGACCGGTGTTGCCAAAGATATAGCGCAGGGTTTTGCCGGGACCGTGTACTCGGTGGCATGCGATGATACCGTCGGACTTGCAGTATGGCTAAAAGGAAGGTTGACTCCGGAACAGGTAAGGATAGTAGGCACAAGGGTTCATGTGAGCCTTTTCGGTGACACCGGCCGGGCCATTGCCGGCCTTGAGAGGGAAGCTGCAACCGCCGGGTTTTCAATTGCCATGGCGGAGCCGGTCCCGGCCGCTCTGGAGGACGCATTCGTGGCCATGATAGCAGAGAGGGAGAGGCGGCATGACGCAGCCTGACGCAGGAAACGAAACTAATGCCCGGGGCAAAAAGGCGAGCGGCCATGATTACGCCGTCACGGTGCGGGATCTGACCCGCATGTTCGGTGAGTTTGTGGCGGTTGACAACGTCTCCTTTGATGTAAAAAGAGGAGAGATCTTCGGCTTTCTTGGCGCAAACGGGGCCGGGAAGACAACGACCATAAAGATGCTGACCGGGCTGCTGCGGCCCACATCCGGCACCGGCACGGTTGACGGGCTTGATATAAGCAATGACAGGCGGGCAATAAAATCCCGCATAGGATACATGTCACAGCGGTTTTCCCTTTACGACGACCTGAAGGTTGAGGAAAACCTTTTTTTCTTCGGCGGCGTTTACGGCATGGACCGTGACAGTGTCGAAGCAAGGGTGAGCGAACTTGACGACATGCTCAGCCTGTCCGGCCTTGAAAACAGAATGACAGCTTCCCTTCCCCCCGGCCACAAGCAGCGGCTGGCGCTTGCGTGCGCCATTTTGCACAGGCCGCCGGTTCTCTTTCTTGACGAGCCGACCGGCGGTGTCGACCCCGTTGCCCGCAGGTATTTCTGGGACCTTATATCAACGATTGCATCGGACGGAACAACCGTTTTTGTTACCACGCACTACATGGATGAGGCTGAGTACTGCCACAGGCTTTCCATCATGCACGCCGGCCGGATAGTTGAGGTGGATTCCCCGGCACGGATAAAGGAGAAGCACGGCATGACATCAATACAGGATGTTTTTATAAAGCTGGTGGACGGGTGAGATGATTAATTCACGTTTTTTCCCGCTTATGCGAAAAGAGTTCATCCATATAGCAAGGGACCGCAGATCCCTGCTTATACTCTTTTTGATGCCGGTACTCATGATGTTCGTGTTCGGGTATGCCATAAACATGGATGTCAAACATATCCGGATGGGCATCTGCGATCTTTCCCGCACCCCGACAAGCCGGGCGCTCATAGAGGCGGTGTCGGCCTCTCCCTATTTTGATGTCACCGTCCGCTACGAAGATCCGAGGCTCACGGGTGAGCTGTTCAGGCGCAGGGAGATCAGGGCGGCGGTCATAATACCAAGGGAGTTCGCAAGGGATCTTGGCGCGTCAGGTGTGGCCCGGATCGGCGTTATAACCGACGGTACTGACGCAAACACCGCCACGCTTGCCCAGAACTACCTTGAAGGACTGTTTCTGGAACGTTCCCTGTCTGCCGGAGGAGTGGAGTTCCCTGTAAGGATCAAGTCGAGGATACTGTACAATCCCGACATGGAGTCTTCCCATTTCGTGGTGCCTGGCATCGTGGCGCTGCTGCTTATAATGATCGGGGCACTGCTTACATCCGTGACCATTGTCCGTGAGAAGGAGACAGGCACGCTTGAGCAGATACTTGTCAGTCCTATAAGGGGTTACGAAGTCGTCCTGGGAAAGGCGCTGCCGTACCTGGTTCTCGCTTTCGGCATCGCGGTGTTCATCATCATATTCGGCTGCCTGTGGTTCCACGTGCCCATGCTGGGGTCATGGTCCTGGCTGACCCTTTTTTGTATCATCTATCTTTTTACATCTCTTGCAATAGGGCTGATGATATCAACGCTGGTCTCCACCCAGCAGGTGGCCATGATGCTTGCCCTTGTAGCCACTCTTCTGCCGTCGGTCATGCTTTCCGGGTTCATATTTCCTGTGGCGTCCATGCCTGCGCCCCTGCGGGTAGTTTCCAGGATCGTGCCGGCCACATATTTCCTTGAGATTATCAGGGGCATAATGCTGAAGGGCAACGGGCCCGCCGAACTATGGCGGCCGGTCCTCGCAATGATAGCCGTGGGCCTTCTTTTTACGGTCATGGCCATACGGCGGTTCAGGCTGAAACTGTAGGGTTCGGAGGAATTTGTGAGAAGAGTGCTGCACATGGTTCGAAAGGAGCTTATCCAGGTTTTCCGGGATGTCAATATGCTCCGTGTGATTTTCGTAGTGCCCATGATACAGCTTTTCGTTCTCGGGTATGCCATCACCACAGATGTCAAGAACCTGAAGATTCTTGTGTGCGACCGGGACAACTCCAGCATAAGCCGCGGGCTGGTGGACAGGTTTTCATACACCGAGTATTTCATAGTGGACAGGGAAGCATGCGCAGGTGGCAACGTTGAAAAAAGACTCTTTGATGGAGACGCCGTGCTTGCCCTGGTGATTCCCGGGGATTTCGCGCATGACATGGATCGGCAGGCCAGACCGGAGATTCAGATTCTCATAGACGGCCAGAACTCAAATACCGCGGCCGTGGCCCTTGGATACTGCAACCGGATCCTTCTGGAATTTATACGGGACAGCCTTGCTGCGGGCAACCTGAGGTTCAAAAGGTCCGTGAGGTTCATAGAACCGGTGAGCCGCGCCTGGTACAACCCGGAGCTGAAAAGTGTGTATTACATGATCCCGGGCATCATATCGGTCATTCTGACCATAGTCACCATGCTCCTTACCAGCCTGGCGATCGTAAAGGAACGGGAGATAGGCACGCTGGACCAGCTCATGGTAACCCCGCTTGAACCATGGCAGATTATAGCAGGCAAGACCATTCCGTTCGCACTTCTCGGTTTTCTGGAGATGGGAGTTGCAATGACGTTCGGGGTTCTATGGTTCAAGGTGCCGGTCGCAGGAAGCCTGGTTCTGCTGGCCGCCCTTTCCGCTGTTTTCATAATGACCACCCTCAGCCTGGGGATCTTTATCTCTACCCTGGTTGACACGCAGCAGCAGGCGCTGTTTGCAGCATGGTTCATACTGGTTACATGCATACTGCTTAGCGGATTTTTTTATCCCATAAGCAATATGCCCCAGTGGGTCAGGGTAATCACTCTTGCCAACCCCCTGCGCTACTTCATAGAGATCCTAAGGGAGCTTTTTCTTAAAGGTGCAGGCCTTTCCGTGTTGTGGCCTGAAATTCTGTCCCTTGGAGCAATAGGCCTGACCGTGTTCGTTATGGCAACCGCGCGGTTCAGAACACGTGTCTGGGAGTAAACGCAGTGGGCAGGTGAAAGCGGTGAATTTGCCCGGGGCTTTTTCCTTTGCATCAGGACTCTTTTTGGCTATTTTATTTCATCACGGTCTTGTTTTTGGCCCGTTTTTCGGGATGCCCCGTGTAACAAAAAAGGGAGGGCGGTATTATGCTGCCGGTGATTCACGTCGGTGATATTCCGACCTATTACCTGTTTATGCTGTTTGGGATTATAACGGGGTTTGCTGCGTTTATTTTTTCAGAACCGGTCTTCTGGACCGCCCCGGGCTTTTGCGGGAAGTTATGGCCAACCGTGCGCGCTGCTGTCGGCTACCTGGCCGTGGTTTTTCTCTGTCTCCAGGGCGCAAACTATTTTCACTATTTTTTTGACAACATCCCACCATCTCTGTCATCTGCGCTGACATGGAGGGACATTCTTTTCACCCCGCCGTTTCGGACCGTAAAAGTGTTGTATGGAGCAATCTTTTTCTATCCGCTCGGCATATGGGTCGCCTCGCTTGTTATGGGCAGAAAATTTGCAGACCTCCTGAACAGCAAGGCTTTCATAGTTTTTATCGTTTTAGGGTTTACGCGCATAGGCTGTTTTTTTAACGGATGCTGTTACGGCATAGTGTCTGAGACCTTTGGTGTCTGCTTTCCGCCAGGGTCGGCAGCCGCGGCCGAGCACTGGGCGCGCGGGCTGACCCGCGGGTTTGCTCCGCCGGCATCATTGCCGGTGATCCCTACCCAGCCGATATCTGCCCTGTTTCTGCTCTGTCTGGCCGTCATCTCTTTTCGCCATTACCGCAACGGGAAAAGCCACACGTTTGCAAAGTCGGTTTTTGCCTATGCCGTGTTCAGGTTTACGATAGAGTTCATAAGGGATGACATGGACCGGGCATACTGGCTGGGCCTGTCGGCGTCACAGTGGATATCCCTGGCGGTTTTCGTCGTTGCAGGGATATGGACCGCCATAAAAAGAAAAAGGGAGGCACAGGTATGACAGGCGGGGGCAGACGTCCTTTTTTGTTGAAAAAACGCAATTCACTTTTGTACTACCTGCTGCTTTGGGCTCCTTATATAACCGTCTACCAGGTCACAAACCGGTTCCACATAATCAAACCGGCATTTCTGTCCTTTTCGTTTATAGACAGAGCGATTCCCTTTGTCCCCTGGCTGGTCCCGGTGTATGTGAGCTACCTGGCATACGTGTTTTTTTTTATATATACCTGCGAAAACGACCATGAGCTGTCTGTGATTTTCCTGCTTTCCTATTTTCAGCTGGTTGTCTGTTCCGTGTTTTTTCTGTTTTTACCTGTGGCGTTCCCGGTTGACCTGTTTTACGGTCAGACCGGCGCAACAGGTATTTTTGGGAAGTTCTGGCTGTGGTTTGACGCGCCTTCCAACTGCTTTCCGAGCCTTCACGCTGCAAACAGCCTTCTTGCCGTTTATCTGGGTTTAAAAAGGCGCTCCAAAACAGTTGTGTGGCGCAGCGTCATGACCGTGTGGGGATTGCTTGTGGTTATCTCCACCCTCTTTTGCAAACAACACTACGCCGTTGATATAGCCGCGGGTATGGCGGTATTTTTGCTTACCGTGTTTGCCGAACCGTATGCAAAAAGGATGACCGGGGCCGGGCAGTGGCCTACTCGCTGATTACGCCGGGCACCATGCCTGTGCTTCCGCCCTCGAAGAACCGCCAGTACCAGTCTTTGAAATAGGCTGTTTCCCTGTTGTCCGGGTCTGCTTCAGGGTCTGCGCTGACACCAAGCGTATGAAGACCGATTTCCGGTATGTACTCGGTGTCGAAGTTGTACTCATCGCCTGTGGAAAGGTTTCTCGTGAGAAATGTGGCTGAGTATACTATTGTGTTGTCCCCTTCAGTGTCATGTCCTTTTTCCACCAGTTTTATATCGCTGAATCCGCCGCAGCCGCCGGTGGTATATGGGTTTGGGACCAGCTTGCTGGTATAGCCTCCGTCTGTCGGAAATGATGGCTCATCCGTGTTCACGATCCCAAGGCCGTTCCACACCGCCTCGGTGAAGTAGGCGTTGTCATCGAGCCACTTTACCGGGTAGGAAAGATAGTTTTCCGCCGTCGATACCGGGTATGGGAACCGGTTTCCATCTTTAATACTGTTTTCCGCCCGGTTCTGGTCGCCTGCGGCTTCGTTAGAGCCGAAAAAGGCGGACACGGCGTTTATCCTCTCTATTCCGTTGGTGCCGGTGTCCGGGTTGCAGTCAAGATCTCCCTCCATTTCGAAAATCTGCAGCCCTATGGTTGTCCACTCCTTTAGATAGAGCCGGTAATTAAAGTCCCGCTTGTTTGCCTGATCGGCATCGGAAACATGGCCCGGAAAAACTATGTAGGCGGTATTGGCAACAGGTTTTGGCCCGTCAGAATCAAATGCTGTTGCAGGGTCCATTATCGTGATGTCGCCGGGCATGCCAAGGACCTCCACCCCATCCACGGTGTATCTTTTGAACAGTCCGTACGGGTCTGTCAGTTTCCATGCCGTGTAGGTGGCGTCTGGTGTCCGGCCTGCTACCGGCCCGTCGTACCACCCTGAAGCAACCGGGGCGGGGCCCGTTACCCTGAGGGATGATGTTTTGTCGGCCCAGTTTTGGAAAAACCCGTAGTAGTTGTTCCGCAGGTTCGGATCGCTTGAGTTAAGGGTGAGGGACTGTCCCCCGAAATTGTCGTCAACGTAAAGCGTCACGCTGTAACCGGGCCCCACCCG
>MZGQ01000007.1 GCA_002085115.1 Desulfococcus sp. 4484_241 | reverse complement strand
GGGACAAGGCCGGCCCTGGCCACGATCTCCCATACTACGAGAAAAACCGCAACAGGCAGCAGGCCCAGCCAACGTTCCGTGCTTTTACTCATTGCGACCTCCCTTGCCTGAAAATCTCATATCCAGGATTTCACCGGCCTTTACGCCCTTTTTGATGTAACCAAGCCCGGCCATGTAATCGATGATGCACTGCACCGTTCGTGGATCGATTGCGGTGGTAAAACTCATCCTGTTCATGGAACGAAGAATCACTTCCGGCGTGATGGCGGAACATGCGCCGGTATCGGGAACCATACCGGCGGCGCTTCCTCCGGCCATCCTCAACTGCCGGGCCACGACAGCCGCGGCTTCCCTCCGGTGATGGTTGAGCCAGCCGGTCGCCTTTTCAAGAACCGCCACAAGCTTTCTTACAATATCGGGATGCTCGCGGATCAAGGCCTCCTTTACCACCAGAACGCTGCCCTGCACATCCATGCCGGGCCACACGTCCCTGGTTGTAAGCAGCATGGTAAACCCGGCCGCCTCTGCCATGGTTGCCCACTGCTCGGGCATAAAAACGGCATCCAGCCTGCCCGTCTCAACAGCGAGAAGCTGATGGGCCGGCATCATGCGTCTGACCCGGCTCAACACCTTCCGGGGGTTCAACCTGAAGTTGTCGATAACCCTGTGCAGCAGAAGAACGTCAACAGCGCCTCCCTCCCGCACGCATCCAATGTGAATTTCCGGCTGCTCGAGATCTGTCACGCTCCTTATCTTCTTCCCGTTTACGGCCAGGCCATAGCCCTGCCTGTGGGTGCCTGCCACGATTTTTATGGGAACACCAGCATTGACCCGGGCATTAATGGCCGGGACAAGACAGATATAGGCGGCGTCAATACCCCCCCTGGCCAGGGCAACAGCCAATGCCATGCCGCTGGCATAGCTTTCATAGGATTGCACATCCAGGCCGGCGGCCCGGAACCACCCCTTGTCTCTCGCCACATAGGCCGCTGCGGCATGGTCCATGAATTCAACAGCTATCCGAACCGGTACTGTTCTGCTGTTTGAAACCGGACCCGCGAAACAGGTCCCGGCAGCAAGCAAAAAAACACAGCCGTAAAGAAGAAACAGCCCCCGCCCCATCATAGCATCCTCCCTTTTTTCTCAAGTTTTTCTCAAGCCGATACGGCTGTTGGCCGTTATTCCCCAAAAAGCATAACGATGGCAAAAAAAACACCCCGCATAATTCAAAGGTCAAGGTGCGCCGAGCGCTCAAGCATGTACTCCCGAAACTCGTGGTAAGCCTTCCAGAAGCTGGCTATCGCGTGCCTGCCGGTTTCGGTCAAAACAGCTCCGCCACCGCCTCTGCCGCCGGTTCTCTTTTCAACAACCGGATAGCGTCCCTGCCGGTTCATCGACTCGACAAGCCTCCATGCATGACGATACGACATGGACATGGAACGCGCGGCAGCGCTTATGGAGCCGTAATCCCGTATACGCTCCAGCAGCACAACACGGCCGTAACCAAGAAAGGTGCCATCCGGCCCCTCGATCCAGATCCGCCCGCGCAGCCTGAACCCCGGCAGTCTGCCACCCCTCACCTTCTTGCCCATAAGCAGCACCTGCTATCCTGATGGTGAAACAATCCTGCTGTCACTTCCCGCACAACCCGATAAACCTGTCAGCAATATCCGGGACATCGCTTCTCGGCCACACGGGCAACCTGGTTTCAACCGAATCGTCCGTAACGACTGCGGCTATATCGTCACGAACCGTAAAAAGAGGCTCTGTGCCTGCCGCGGCCCTCCAGACCTCCACGTTCAGGCCGGGGCCATCGGCATACCCCTCGACAAGAACTATGTCGCAGGCTGAAAACAGCGGTCCCAACCGGTCAAACGGATTTTCTCCGGGCTGACGCGGCATAAAAACCGCCATCTGATCCGGTGTCACCACCGCTGCAGGCACTGCCCCAGCCTGACGGTGCCGGTACGAATCCTTCCCCGGTTTTTCAAGCTCATGAGCATGGCCGCTGTGTTTAAGCGTTCCAACGTTAAGTCCGCGCCGCCTGAGCTCTGCTATCAGATCCAGAATAAGGGTGGTTTTACCGTTTTTAGACCGCCCGACAATATGAACAATCTTCACGAAACACCCGATTAAAGAAGCTTCCGTATGAAATCAAGTTTTTTGAGCGGCAAAAAACCCAATAATGCCTGTATATGCGCGGTATCCCTGAACCGCTTCTCCTGGCCGAAATCCTTCATGTATCCAACCCCTCCCATCGACTGGATACCGTCGCTTACCACGTCGGCAGCCGAAGAAACAATATGCAAAGCCGCTGCACCGGCACGGGTTTCCCAATCCTTCTCCTTGTCCGCGATTGCCATGCAGGCCCTGGAAACCAGCATCTGGGCCACCTCGGTTTGAACAGCCATATTGGACAGAAGCATCTGCAGCTCAGACCAGTCTTTTATCATCCTGCCGCCCTGGCGCCTCTGGCGGCAGTAGTCAAGGGCCTCCTCAAGAGAGCCCTTCATCACCCCGGCCGCCATGGCGGCTGCGGCCACCTGCATCACGGACGCTGCTTTCCTGAAATACAGATTCCCCTCTCCCGCAGAACCAACAAGATCTGCCAAAACACCCTTCAGCTCTATATCAACGGCCGGGCAGGCGTGCATGCCGTGGCTGAACACAACATCACTTTTAATCACCGCAGGGTCTGACAGATCAACCAGAAACCATGAATAGCCATCCTCTCCGGGTATAGCCGCGGGAAGAAGCGCGTGGCCGGCCATACCGCCCAACACGACGTAATCAATTTTGCCTGAAAGTTTGTAATTTTCACCATTTCTGTCTGCAGACAGCCCCATTGGACTCCTGGCCGGATCTGAAAGAACCGGGCATGCAATGAGAAACTCACCCGCGCTGCCCGCTTTATCCGATATCTGCTTCAGCACCTCGGTCGCCCCTGCTTCCAGCATCAGAGACTGTGCAAACGCATTGGTGAACATTATGCCACCCAGGCTGCTGTCTTCCCTGCAGATGTTGTTAAGCACGATGCAAAGCGCCCTTATGCCGTGCCCCACCCCGCCAAGGTCCTCAGGAAGAAAAATATGGAAAAAATCAAGTTCAAACGCCTTGTCAACAACATGGCCAAAAAAAGGCCCGAACGGAAAATGGTCGTTCTCCTCCCTGCCCGGTGCAAGCTCCTTTTTGGCAAACTCCAATGAACTCTTGTCAAGCAGGTTCAGCTCTTTATCGTTGGATGCATACACGATGTACCTCCTGTAATATGGGAAACCGCCAGCCTGAAAAGACCATGGCGGCCCCCGGTTACTGACCGTTATTTAAATATTGTCTTCCGAAAAACAGCGGCTTCCAGGGCATGCACGGGCCACAAGGCGCTTGAACAGGTTCACCCGGTTTATTTGGTTGGTGCCCTCGTAAATCTGGTACAGCTTGGAATCCCTCAATATCTTCTCAGCCCGCTCGTCGTGACGGACACCGGCAGCTCCCATGATCTCCATAGCCATGCGGGCGTTTCGAATACCCATGTCGGTAGCCGTAAACTTGGCAAGCGACCCCCAGCCATCGGTACGGTCTACTTCCGCATCGCCCATGAAATCAAAAGCGATCTTCCTCGAAATCCACGTCGTAAAAGAAAGCCCGCATAACGGTTTCATGATGCGGTCAAACACCGAAACCGGGGTGTACTTCGAAAGATAATAGATGGGCTTCAGATTTAAAAGCTTGAACGCACCGTCCATCCCGTTTGCGTAGTTGCCCTCGTTATAGGCTATGCGCCCTACGGCCACGTTCTTGTACATCTCGGCAAGCATGGCCTGACACCACTCGTGGTTGATCAGTAGCTTGCCGTCCACCTCGGTGCTGGAGGCAAACCGCAACGCCTGCTCAAAGGCCCCCCTTGCCGCGCCGGTACCAAAGGCTGCAACCCCCACTCTTGAGGCGGCCCAGATGGCGGCCAAAATCATCTCGGTCACCTCGCGGGGCGTTCTCGAAAGGCCTGCGATCTGCGACCTGTCCAGAAGCACCATGTCGTCGGGCACGAAGCAATCCTTGAAAACAAGTTCACTGGCCACCGAGGCTTTCTGTCCCATCTTTTTCTCCTTCTTCCCGAAGGAAAACCCCTTTGTGCCGGTCTTTACCGCAAGCATCACCATGTTTTCAGACGCTTTCTGAAGATCGGTATAGGCAAACAGGATATGCCATGTAGAGAGGTGGCCGCAGCTTATAAAAATCTTGGTGCCGTTTACCACGTAACCGCCTTCGACCTTTTTCGCCTGGCACGCGAGTGAGCCTGTATCCATGAATTCAACATTCTGGGAATCGGTCCCGGCATCAGGTTCTGTCATGGCAAATGACATGAGACAGGGATTGCCGGTTTTCTCCCCGTTAACCACCTCCCGGCAGATCATGTCCATAAGACGCATGTTCCAGGAAGTTGCCAATCCCACGAACCCAAGGTAGTGAACACCAATAAGGTTGGCGATAGAGGCGCAGACCGAACCGATCTCCTCCAAAAAGGGGCTCAAACTCGCAATGGCATACCCCTTTCCACCGAACATTTTCGGTATGAACATGGTGTAGAACCCCCACTCGTTGGCCTTTTTCACCACCTCCCATGCCAGGTGATCCGGGTCCTGGTGCATCTTGCGATCGAGCTCGTACGCGTAGGAAGAGGTAAACTCCTCGTTGAACCTGCGCGCGATTGCCACAACCTTTTTCGTTTCGCCTATAATTCCTTTGGCCTGCCTGCCGGTAGCGCGCAGGCTGCACATGATGTCGTCGAATTTAGGCTCTCTTTGCAGGTAGGTCTTGATCTGTTTACGGGAAACCATGATTATATCTCCTTGTTTTCAAAACAGCCCGGCTGCCCGGGCAAAACGGCTATAACGCCGGATCAAAGGTAGTAAACCTTTACTACATCTCCATCCTTTACCATTCTGGCATCCTCAGGGACCTCCACCAGTATATCGGCATCCACCATGGGACTTAACACCCCGGAACGCTGTTCATTAAGGACCCACGCCACGTGGGAAGCCCCGTCCCTGCGGAGCTTCGCCCTCAGAAACTTCCTCCGGCCCGGACGGAAGAGCATGCTGTTGCCGAGCACGGCATACCCGGTTTCAAGGCCCCATGAGCTTTTACCCAGCAGCTTGTCTATCACCGGCAGCACGAACAGGTAAAAATTGGTAGCCGATGAGACAGGATTTCCCGGCAGGCCGAAAACCAGGGCCGAACCGCGGCGCCCGAAAAAAAGCGGTTTCCCGGGCTTTATCCTTACTCTCCAGAATATCTCCTCGACTCCGGCCCGCTTCAGGGTTTCATGAACGATGTCGTAATCGCCGACCGACATGCCTCCCGAGAGCAGCAGCAGATCTACGTCAGAATGACTGTTTAACAGGGAAAGCAGATCGCAGCTCTTATCGACAACCCGCCCCAGTATAGACACATCACAGCCTGCCATGGCGCAAAGACCGTATAGCAGGTAACTGTTGACATCATATATCTGCCCGCCCTGAAGGCGCGTGCCGGGCGGTACAAGTTCACTTCCGGTGGATATAATGCCAACAGACGGCGGGCAGGACACCTTCACGTCACAAACACCGCAGTTTGCCATAATGCCCATAAGGGCCGGCTCGACGATTGTCCCCGCGGAAGCCACGCGGGTTCCGGGAAGAAGGTCCTGGCCCTTGTAAATAACGTAATTGTTTTCATCCACCTTGCCATACACCTGAACCAGGCCTGCCTGTGCCGATTCTGTCTTTTCAAGCCTTATGACAGCATCGGCGCCGACAGGCAAGGGAGCACCCGTCATGATCCTGGCTGCTTCGCCCGATCTCAGCACAACATCTGAAACGGTTCCGGCAGGTATCTCGTCTACCACCTTCAGTACAACCGGTTTTTTTTCGGACGCGCTTTTCACATCATCCTGTTTGACTGCATACCCGTCCATGGCGGACTTGTCAAACGGAGGCACCGCTATACCGCTTGTGACATCCTGCCGCAGCACCCTGCCAAGGCTTTTTGCAATATCGACAGTTTCCTCAGGCACGCACCGGTCGACTGCGGAAAGACAGATACCCAGGGCAGTCTCGTAAGCCAACAGCGGCCTGTCCACTTCAGGAGGCGTCATACGCTTTCCTGGCACGGTTCGGGAGGCATCATGGAAGCCGTCATCAAGCGAAAAGGTTGGCATTACGTTTTCTCCTTTCCCGGCTTACCGCTGTTCCAGGTCAGTTGCCCCATGCAGGGCCTGGGCAGCCGTTCTTGCAAACGGCTCGTAGTCGACAATGGAAAGTGCAGGATCATCTTTACCGTCATGTATAAGGTTCTCTATTGCCCGTTTTGAAACGGTTCCCCAGTAACAACCATGTGCACTGAAGGGCTCCTTGTCCTCATCCGCCGGGTTGAGGTTCCAAAGCTGTATACCGGGGCGCCACCCCCCCTTGGACCGGTTGCAGTGTTGCCTGCTATCAAGTTGCCGGAAACAGAACCGTTCGCCTCAACATATATGCCGCCCCCATCATGCGCAGTGTTACCTATTATACGGTTTTTCCCAACCAGGGCAAAACTGCAGTAGACTCCTCCACCACTGGCCTCGGCCCGGTTGCCGGTTACCGTGTTGCCCACCATTGAGGATCTTGACATCCACACGCCCCCTCCGTCACCGGCACTGTAATTTTTCTCTATGAGGTTGTTACGTATATCTACTGCAGCGTTGGACTGGTATCCATATGCGAATATCCCGCCTCCGTCAGCGGCCCTGTTCTCTCTTATCTCGTTGCCCTCAATATACACAAGGCGGCTGCCATATACATAGACACCACCGCCGTCCGAATTGCTGACATTACCGTAAATTTTGCAGTTTTTCACGGAAACCGACACCTCTTTTATCCTTAACCCGGTTCCACTGTTGTTTCTCACAATACAGTTGAAAAGATCGGCGCCCTGGCCGTCCATGACAACCCCATGCCCCTTTTCAACCACGCAATACCGCATTATGCTTCTGCTTTTGTCCACAGCCGGTTCTTTGCCGGGGCCGGACCCTGCGGACGGTCCGGTGCTGCGGTTTTCGAAAAACAGGTTGCCCCATGTATTGCCATCTTTGCCCGTGAAACGTACAGGAGAGTTTTTCTTTCCAACCGCCTTTAACCTTCCCCTGACGCGGACGGTTGCATCTTTGGCCAAAGCCAGTGTCGTTCCGGGCCTGATTGACAGTGTTGTCCCGCTGTCAATAAGAAGGTTACCCGTGACGGTATAATGCCTGAGTTGCCCGCTGCCGATCACAAGATCACTATCCACGAGCCCCCGCAATTCACCCGGCCCCGGCCTGGAGACTGCTCTTGAAACTGACAGCACAGAACCGGATGGCGGAGGATAAGCGTCAGAAGCTACATGCTCCAGGAAGGGCTGCCAATTCACGAGGCCTACGCTGGTGTTCTCGAACCAGTCGGAAATAAGATCGCTGATAACCCGCTTGTCCGCAGTCCCCCAATAGTTTCCGGAAGCCTGAAGATCCGGCGCAAGTTCGTGGGACTGGAAAGAAAGCGCATATCCTGCTCTGGCTATGATATTGTTGTGCCAGATCCTTGGGTTTCCTAAAACGGCAATGGTTGAACCGCCTTTTTCGCCCTTTGCCATTGGGACGTTGTCAAGAAAAGAGTTGCAGGTTATATCACTGTCGCCAAAACAGTAAAGTCCAGAGCCGTTGCATGCCCTGTTGCCGCGCACCAGGTTGCCGGCAAGACTGCCTGCCTCTGAATAGACTCCACCGCCATCCGGCGCACTGTTGAAAGCAACCACGTTGTTTGCAACGGCACAATCGATGACATAGAGGCCTCCACCTCTCAGGGCGGCCTCGTTGTAAAGAACCCTGTTTCCGGTCACCGTGGATGCGTAGGCGAATATCCCGCCGCCTTTGCGGTCACTGCGGTTGTTCCTGACAAGATTATCTATTATGGACACCTTGCCCCGGTCGTAGGCAAATGCACAGATACCGCCGCCGCCATCCCTGCCCCCGTCAGAAACGTTGTTGTAGATCTCGTTACCCTTAACCAGCACTTCCTTATCGGTGTAGATATTGATAGCGGCGCCATTGCCCGATTCCGACTGGTGGAACGTGGAGTTCCTGTAAAAAGTGCTGTCGGCTATGACACCGCCGGTGTAATAGAATTTAAGGGCAGAGTCGTTATTGTCGCGAAACACGCATGACCGTACACTCGCATGGCTTGACACTATCTTAATTGTTCCGCCGTGTTCGAAAATACAGTTTTCAAACACAACCGTGTCTGTGTCTGCGCTTTTCCCGCTTCCCTCTATACCGCTTACAACTTCTATAGCGCTCCAGTTCCTGCCTTTTTCCACCCAGGTGAAAACGACCGGCTTATCCCTTGTCCCCCTGGCAAAAATTCCTCCCCTGATAGTGACTTTAACGTTGTTTCCCAGCAACACCTCTACACCCGGGTCTATGGTAATTGTGACGCCGGGAAGAATATAGGTGTTTTTGTCGATAACCACCGGGCTGTCACCTGCGCGCCAGCGGGTGTCCTTGTAAATAATCCTGTCATACCCGGGAAACTTAACGTCGTTAAAGGTAAAATAAAGTTCGGCCCACAGCGTGTTTGAAAAACGCGCAACATCCTCGTAATTGTTCATCTCGCCAAGATGGAAAAACGAACATGATGACAGGAATACTGCAACAGCAGCAGCCAGAATGAATACCGACAAAGAGTGTGATAAATTTTTATAACGGTTCAGCATGGCAAACTCCTTTATTTATATAGTGTTCCAAACATGGAAGCACAAGCCAGGTCTCCCCGAAACCGGTTCCCTGTCGGTTAACATACAGCAGTTATCAATAGTTGTCGAAATCAAATGTCTGTACCTGCCTTGTTTTCTCCTCCTCTTTTATAGGCTCTGGCACCTTGTCCATGAACATCAGGAAAAGCGCAGTCCGCTGCAGCCATTCTTCCGGGTCCGGCATCCTCGGCACACCGTCAGGCGTGTAAAACACGTAAGGCATCTTTGTCCCCACCCCTGCATAGGAGTTGGGATCCCTCATAAAGTTCTTTATCCAGTTAAACCGCAGCCTGGATTTTGCCAGCATCAGGTTGATGGACAGATCCTCCAAATTCTTCCCCTCTGGAAGTTTACCGGTAAAGGAAACCGGGTGGCACTGCATGCACTTGCTCTGCCTGAACTGGTACTTACCCATCTCTATCTCCTCCGGATCGTAATCACTTTTAACCATAGGAGGCTCATATGGTATGGACGCCACGGCACGGCTCTTTTTTGGCATGATACAGTAAAAATGCTGAACCAGATCCTGGAGCTCCTTATACGTGAAACCGAACATGGGCATCCTTATATCAAGCCACGGCCTGAGCGGCTCCGGCCGCCTCAGGTAACCGAACAGCCACTTGGGCTGGGTCTTCTCAACTTCGTTGACTATACGCGGCGGCACCTTTGACTTCTTGGCGAGCAACCCGTCTATCCTCGGCTTTTCACCGGCAAAAATCTCGTGGCACCCCTTGCAGTTATAGTGGCGAATCATCCAGTCACCACGCTCGTTGGCGCGATCCTTTTCAGACGCCCTGACGATATACTTTTCCGGCAAATCCAGCAGCCTGTTGTAAAGGTAAAATATGGTCAGCCGGTCCACCTGCTCGTCTGACATGGTATAATCGGGCATGTACATCGGCATGTCGCTCGTCTGGTAGATTACAGGCTTTTTTATCTTGTTTTTGATCCAGTCCCACTTGGTGTAAGGAACATCGGAATTGCCGAACGGCAACTCGTCCATCCTCTTCACAGCCACGTCACCTACCGGCACTCCGACCTTGGCCGGATCATCTTTGCCTTTTATCGTATGGCAACCCAGGCAGCCAAGGCTCTGGACCAGTGACCTGCCCTTTTCCCTGTCTGCTTTTGCCATCTTGAAGGAGGCAAGATCCTTTTTCACCTTGCTGTCACGCAATACGGAAAGGTATGCAGTCAGGTTTGCGATATCATCCTTCGTAAGGTCCAGCTTGGGCATCCAGGTGTTCGGATCGATCGACTTTGGATCGCCTATCCACTTATAAACCCAGTCGGTGCGAAGTTTAAGTCCGGCGTCCGAAAGCACCGGGACCCTGCGGGTAATCCCCTGCTTTCCCCTTTCCGGGCTGTGGCAGGCTATACACCCCTTGTCGGTAAAAACCTTTTTTCCTGCCCTTGCATTCCCCCTCTTTTTGACATGCGGAATCCTGAGAGATTTGTCCTTCAGGGAATAGATGTATGCCGAGATGTCGCTGATATCCTGTTTTTCAATCCTGAATTTTGGCATCAGCGTGCCCGGTCTTATTGAGACAGGATCTTCGATCCACTTTGCCACCCAGTTTACGCTGCCTATCTTTCGGGCTATTCCCGAGAAAGGCGTGGAAAACTTCGGTAACCCTGAAGGCACGTTGGCGTCATGGCAGCCGTAGCAACCCATCTCAACAAACAGAGACTTGCCTTCCGCAGCCTTTCCGGCTCCGTCAAGGCCGAAAACAGTCTCGTGACAACCGAAACAGGAACTCTGTATGTATTGCATGGGAATCCTCGGCGCATCCCAGTTCTCCTCCATACCGTGAGCCTTCTTTTCATCAAGGCCGACACCCTGGCCGTGGTGACACATGGTACACCCGTAGCGGCTGGTCTTGTGGTGCTCCAGTATCTTTGCAGGATGGGTCTTCAACGGTTCACGGCCATCAGCAAACATTGGGTTGTTGACAGCCATGTGACACGACATGCAAAGATCCCTTACACCGGCATCCGGCAGAAACACCGCCCTGACCTTTATATCGCTCTCGCGCTCGTGGTCTGCTTTCTGCTTTTCAAGCTTTTTCAACTCACCTGCCTTGCCGGCATCCTTCGCAGCTTTGATCCTGGCAGACAAAAGGCTGGAATACTGCCTGTTGTATTGTGCCTGGTATCGCTGCCACTTTGCCTGATCCTCCTTCTCCCGGAACACCACAAGGCAGCTTATTGAAAAAAGCAGAACCGCGCTTATAAAAAAACAGGCGCGTACCGGCAAAAACCGGCTGCGACATAACAACCGAGCAAAGACCACCCAAGCCAGGGCGGAAGATTTACCAGCTGCTGCTCGGCAGGTTTTGCGATCGACCAGTCCTCCCAGGGCCAGTAAAAATGCCAGTTTGGCCCGCGCAGAAACTGACCGATTATTATCAGCACAAACCAGAGGGTATAGCCGGTCATAAAAACAGGGACCGCAAATTTCCTGTCTGAAAAATTATACTCGCCAACGCCCCTCGGGTTTGTATCGATATAGGGAATCGCCATCAGCCCCAGTATTATGATTCCCGGTACGCATACCCCGGCTATCCATGGATCAAAATAGACAAGCAACTCCTGGAGCCCCACGAAATACCAGGGAGCCTTTGCCGGGTTTTCAGTCCAGTTCGGGTTAGCCATTGCCCGGAGGGGAGCGTCTATACCCATCGACCAGACGCACAGAACGATAAGAGCCGCCAGTATGGCAATAAATTCCCGCGACACCAGGTCGGGGAAGGTAAACAGATATCCATCACTGTCAGCCCCGGGCGCACAAACACTCTTTTTCCCCACAGGAGTTGTTGATTCTCTCTTGCCAGCCATTGCAAAATCCTCACAGGGGTCTTGATATCCCGCCATCTTTGCGTATCCGCCAGAAATGGACGGCCATAAACACAGCACACGCCAACGGCAAAAGGACGCAGTGAAGCACGTAAAACCTCAAAAGCGCGTTAGCCCCAACAACGTTGTCCCCCAGCAGGAGAAAACGCAGATCGTTAAAATGGTTTACTCCCAGAAGATGGTGAAAGGGGCCCTCGCTGCCTAAAAACGGGGTGGCGGCTGCCATCTTTGTGCCGACCGTTATTGCCCAGAATGCCAGCTGATCCCACGGCAGAAGATAGCCGGTAAAACTGAGAAGCAATGTTATAACAAGCAGTACCACCCCGATAACCCAGTTGAACTCCCTCGGAGGCTTGTATGACCCCGTAAGAAACACCCTCAGCATGTGAAGCATAACAAGAAGCACCATTGCGTGAGCGGCCCACCTGTGCATGTTCCTTAAAAACATGCCGAACCTCACCGCGTTGTCTATCAGCTTCATGTCAAGATAGGCATACTCCGGAACCGGCCTGTAGTAGAACATCAGGAGAACCCCGGTCACTGTTTCCACTATGAACAGAAACAGCGCCAGGCCTCCAAGACAGAAGGTAAACCGGAACTTTACTGCCGACGCCTTTGTCCTGACAGGGTGTATATGAAGAAAAACGTTTGACGTAACCGCAAGCGCCCTGTTCCTGGCACTATCCAAAAGCGAGTGTCTGAAAACAGACCGCCATATGGCACTTTGCCTTATTCTTTTAAATCTCATATGGCCTTTATTTAATAAATAAGTGAATCAGTCCAGACAGTCACCCAGGTACCGGTAATCATTACTGACATACCTGGCCACGAGGGCACTGCAGTTGCTGTAAAAGAGTCCTACATAATCGTCATCCACCTCGGAAGCGATTTCGCGCATCCTGTCTGCAAGCGGATCCGCCCATTTTAAAAGATGGTGCTTTAAAAAATCCCTCTGGGCAAGCAGAAGATCATGGGTTGTTTTACCGGACTGGATCGCCCTCAGCGTGAGAAACGCAAGGTAGTGCATAAACTCCATCTCGTAGGACAGATGATCTGCCCTGTCCTCATGCGACCCCGCGTCGTAACTTAAGCCGAAATGGTTATAAAACCGGATCAGGTCCTCGAAAATGGCACGGCGGTTACTGTCCTTCACATGTTTCCCCTCAACCAGCGGGCATGCCGGGTCACCAGGCCCTGCCTCGAAAATCCTTATAAATCCGGCTTCTATATCATCATCACCAAGTTCGGGGGAAAACACCAGGTTATCTTTCTCGACCTGGCTCACTGCAAGGTCAAACGGAAGATCCTCTGCCATAGCGGTAAAAGCGGCTTGCAATCCGCCTGTTTTAACAAACTCGCGGAACCCTTCGTCCGGATAGCGAAACAGGTCTGCCAGCAGGGCGTACATGCCGCTCCTGGCCGCCATCTGTTTTTCCTCTTGTGTAGAAAGCCTGGCAGACCGAAACGCTTCTATGTCTAAAATGTCAATACAGTCATCATTTTCCATTGCAACATTGTTCATTCTGTCCTCCAAACGGCCTGTCCCGACCGAGCTTAGTGTCCCAAAATCCCCGGTGCTTCTCCCCGTTAATAGAGGGATTGTACTGCTATCCCGCTTTTTCGAGGGTTATCACCCCTTTTTCCCAAAGTACACGACCTGATTCTGCCGGTACTTCCCATCCATTTACCCGGGACATACCGATCAGGGCATGGGCCTCGTGAATTTAGCACCCTTGGGAGGCTTTCTTTCCATAAGGGCCGGATCTTTTGTGAATTCCCCGAACATGCCGTGCCAGTCCTTGGCCTTCAGGATATCCATCAGCTCAGATCTTCCTCCGTTTCTGACCTTGGCAAGCTCTTTTTCCATGGTTGCAAGCGCACTGTCGACCTCAGGGCCGAAAAGGTAGCGCAGGTACCCCCTTGGAATACGAGGCTTGGAGGTGTCTATCTTGCCATCCGGTGTCAACCTATGCGGCGCCAATGGCGGAACATAGAAAACGTTCGGATTGGTCCCGAATTCGGAATGCAGCGGAAGGGCGACTTTCCAGACCTTGGTCAGCTTGTAAATTATGCTGTCAGGCTTGTCAACGTATCCCACCCAGCGGACCCTCGCGGTGCACTGGCGGGCGCAGGCGTTTGCCACCTTTTCATCAAGCCTTGGATAGCAGAAGATGCACTTCATGCTTTTCTCTGTGACAAAGTTGAAATAAATCACCTTGTAGGGGCATGCCTCGAGGCAGAACCTGTACCCCTTGCACCTGTCCTGGTCGATGAGGACCACACCATCCTCGTCCCTCTTGTAGATGGCGTTCCTTGGACATGCGTCAAGGCAGGCGGGATAGGCGCAGTGGTTGCAGATCCTCGGCAGGTAAAAATAGAAGCTGTTCGGGTATTTACCCGCTCCCTGGTCCTCGTCCCAGTTCATTGCCCAGTCCGGTTCACTTCCATCCACCTGGTTTCTGGCCTGGAGGTGTACCTTGCCCGCCTCGTTCTGGAAAACGTCGTTGTAGTTGTAATCCCACATATCGCCAAACTCTTTTCTCGTGGGATGCTTGCCGCGGACAGGTTCCATCACCTTGCCCCCGAACTTGACCTTGTATCCTCCGCCCATCTTCTCCCAGTCTTTTGGCGAGCCCTTGCCCGGCATGGTGTTAACCTTGTTCCACCACATGTACTCCCGGCCCTCCTTGCTGGTCCAAAGAGTCTTGCAGGCCATAGAGCAGAGCTGGCAACCGATACACTTGTTAAGGTCCATCACCATGCCTACCTGGTGCTCACACTTGCGCAACATCTCCTTGGTTTCCTCAAAGGCCTTGGCCAGTTCTTTTTCCCTGTCTGTAAGAGCCTTTTTGTTGACAGCCATGGATATATCTCCTTTTCTTTAATAGTTTGGGTTACCTCAACATCGCACGAACGGCCCGGATAAACATCCGGGCCAAACCGGCCTACGCTTCGAGAACCAAGGCTCTCCACTCCTTGCTGAACGCCTTTACTCCTCCACGCTCGCCGTTCGCGCCCTCCCACACGCCTATGCCGATGCCTATCGACTTTCCCGGCGCAAGATCCACCGTCCGTTCCCCTGGCCTTGAAGCCTTAAGCGGACGGGCCATTACAACTCTCCACTTTCCATCCTTCCATTTTGAGTTTGAGACAAGCGAACTCTTCTCTGTATACAGCGAAGTGGCAAGGCCGTGAGAAACCTGGTTTTTCGGTTTTTCGTCGAAATCGGGCCTCCAGTACCATGCATTTGTAGGATAGTCCTGGGTTCCCATCTCGTTTATCGGCGTCTTGTCGATATTCTTGAAGGGAAAAAGGAGGGCCACTCCATCCGGGAAGATATTGATGTCCTTGATTTTCAGATTGGGAGTAGGACTCTCCCACTCGAGGAATACTGCAATATCCTTCCCGTTGTGTACCGATTTTATGGCTATCTTCTTGACCGCTCCTATCTTGTTCTCATCATAGGTCCCCTTTATATAGGGGGAGGGCTGGTTGGCAAGGGGAGTGGCTGCCGTCTCGATAACATGCTTGCCGCCACGCCATACACCATTATCACAGTCGAGAAGCTGTCTGGTGGATATTGAAACCTTTTTGCATTCTATCTTTTCCATTTTTTTATACCCCTGTTTGTTCCTTAATATTTAGGTTGGTATCCTTGTCATCAGGCCTTCTCAACCTCCACACTTATTCCACGGTCAATAGGCTGTGCACACCAGTTCCACCGCCAGTAGTTGAGATGGCCGTAGTTGTTTACAAGGTCAAGCCACTTGATCATGCCCGGTATTGCTGCATCATAGCTCTTCCATTCCGGGAACATGAACGGCTCCCATGCGTGGTATATGATCACCTGGCCGGGCTTTGCAGCGCCTTTTTCAGGCCTTGCACCCGGCGCTATTTTCACATGGACCTTGAACGAGTCAAAATCGTTGAACACCCTGACAAGGTCACCGTCCTTTATCCCCCTCTTGGCTGCATCTTCCGGATTCATGAACATGAACGGCCTTCCCTGGTGTGTCCTGAGCAGCTGCTCGTTTGTGATCCAGATGGAATGGACGCTCCACCTCTGGTGGCCGCTTGTGATACGCAGCGGATATTTGCCGCCTATCTTTGGATTGTCCTTATGCACCGGCAAAGCCTCTCCTGCCTCCAGGAACCAGGGATGATCTATATAGAACTGTATCCGCCGGTTGTAGGTCGGGTACGGGAGCTTCTTCTCGCCGGTATGCCAGGTAAGCGGAATGATGGGCTCATCAGGCTTGATATCGGTTGCCAGGTTCATTGAAACCGGGTCGTAGATAGAAGTATTGATAAACCGGACGATCCCCTCCTTTCTCATGTACTCGAGGTTGGTTCCCTGGGGAAGGTTGCCCATGATGACGCTGGACTGCAGGGCGTCATCCATTACCTGGTCAAAATCGTTCCCCTTGACCCCCATGCGCTGCCACTTTGCAAGAGAGCTGATATCGACATTGCAATCTTTATCCCTCACGTCTAACTGTCTCGTGTACCACCTGAATTCATCCTGGGGCGGAACCTTGGGGGCGAACTTGGTCTTTCCCCTCTTTTTGCCCACCTCCTCTATCTTCTCGGCCAGCATCAGGCAGATCTCCCACTCTGTCTTGGCCTCTCCGATGGGTTTTACGGCACGGTCGGTCAGGGTGAGCCATGGAACATGGGGAGTCGGGAACCTGGTGTCGAGCTTTTCGTAAAACCCGGCACATGGCAGGGCATAATCACCATACAGGAGAGTCGTCGACCACCGTGTCTCGAAACCGAATATGGTCTTGTATTTTTTCCAGAGCGACCCGTAAATGTTGTTCAGCCAGCCGCGGTTCTTGCGGGCCGGGTTGGTGCCCATCCAGAAGTAAACCGTTGGAGTCTGGTCCTTTGCGGGCTTTATGTAACCATCCCACCATCCCTTTGAGACAGCCTCGTTGTAATAGTCGGCAAACTCGCGCTTCATGGTCGGGCAATGCCACGCCTTGTTGTCCCACGCCTTTTTATAATCCGAATGGTTGTAATACAGGAACGCCGGGACTGTGTAGTTTACGAGGTTGCGGTCTATCACCTTCTCCATCGCTATAGATGCCATCTCGTCAGTGATGGTCCTGTCTTCCCGCTTGAACTTGTCCCACACCCTTCTCATAATCGGAAGCTGACGGGTCATCGTCATCATGCCGATCTCTTTTTTGAATATCTGTGAAAAGGCGCCTTCAAACAGAGACTCGTTCCAGCCCCGTATGCCGCATCCTTTCTTGCCGAAACTCCCCGTAAGGGTCAGAACCAGACACATGACACGTTCAATCAGGTCGCCGTGATAATATTTCGGCGAATTCCAGCCCACCATGACCTGTATGTGGCCGCTTGCCTTGTAGCACTTTTTGGCCAGACGACGAATCATGTCAGGATGTGTGCGGCATTTTTCAGAGGCTTTTTCAGGCGTGTACTCCCTGTTTAGCATCTCTTTTAACTTTGCAAAGACAGGACGCACCTTTACAGTTGTGCCATCAACAAGAGTGGCTGTATATGTACCTTCAAGCGCAGGGTCACAGGGCAGCTTGAGCGTTTCAAGCGGGGCCTTGACAACCCTGTTTTTCTTTGAATCCCAGAAACAGAACTGGTCGCTCCTTGCGCCTTTCTCTATGTCAGCCGCGGTAAGGAACCTGCCGTTATCCATCCTGACAAGAAGGGGAAGGTCGCTTTGCTCCTTCACAAATCCCCGGTCAATCCACCCCTTTTCGATAAGCACCTGGCAGACGGCAAGGCCAAGGGCTGCGTCCGATCCCATCTCTACCGGGATAAACTCGTCTGCGTGCATGGCGCTGGGGCTGTAATCCGGAGCGATGGTAACGATTTCGGCGCCGTTGTAACGGGCCTCGGATATAAAATGGTATGAGGGAATTCTCGTATAAACCGGGTTCATGTGCCATATAAGAAGCAGCTTTCCGAAAAACCAGCCGTCAACCGAGTCCATGAACTCGAACTTCCCGAATGTCTCGTAAATGCCCCGGTTGAAATCCCCTATGGTGGAATCAAGGTCCAGAACCGTTGCGCCAAGGGCTACCGCGAGACGATGAACTGCCATAACATGAATATAACCGCCGTTTCCAGGCCCGTTCTCAAATATGATAGACTCCGGTCCCTGGGATTCAAGACCGTCCACGATCCCTTCCGCTATCTCGGTTAAGCACTGGTCCCAGCTTATCCGTTTCCATTTGCCGCTTCCCCTGCCGCCGACCTGCTTCATCGGGTACTTCAACCGGTCGGGGTTGTACATCTGGATACTGTAGGAAGCGCCTTTCTGGCAGCCCCGGGGGTTAAAATCGGGACTTGACGGATCAATAACAGGATACTTGGCGGCCTGCTCCTCCCTGAACACGATGCCATCCTTTGAATAGATCCTCCACAGGCAGTTGCCCGGGTAGCAGTCAACAAGGTGCGTTCCATACGTAACCTTGTCCCAGGTCCACTCCTCCCTGTGCAGGTGTTCCCAGCCTGAATACTTCCAATCCTCGAAGACCTTTTCCGTGGCATTGGCGATTGTGTTCCCGCCGAGAAAGCCGAGAGAATTTAAGGAAAGCAACGCTATCGTGGCGCCGGTTCCCTTCAGAAATGCCCTTCGGGAGATTTTAACTTCCTTCATGATGCCCCCTTTGCTTGCGTTTGAGTTTATGTTTGTGCCGGTTTGTTCCTAATTGTTTTTGTTTATATCGTTACGACAGGACTGATATCTCCGGGAGCCCTGCTGCCGGGGTGCCCCCTGCCCGGCCGGGGACCCGCGCGAGGCAGGCTGTACCGAATTTCATCGTTCCGCCTTGCCACACAAAAGTTACTCTTTTTTCCCGTTATCCCTGTCATCATAACGTAGCTGCCGCTCTTTCAGTCTCGTTGAAATCCCGGGTTTCCTTCAGGCTTATGGCGCCCCAGGGACACCCGGAAAGAAAAATACCGTTAGCCCCCCCGGTTACACACGCCCCGCAGCCGATACAGCGATCGGCATCAACGGTCATAATCTTAAAAGGAGGATTATCCGGATCGTCAACAAGACGAAGCGCGTTCTGCCTGCAGTAGACCGCACATACAGGAGCCCCTCCGCAGCCGGTGCACCACTCGGCGATCACGGCAACCCTCCGCGGTTTTCGCCGTGATGCCTGCTTCTGCCCGGGCTCTTGATATGAAGTCTCCATCTATCCGATCTCAATATACATCTTCTGTTTTTCAAACTCTTCTTTTGTATATACGCGTGCTATATCAACGACTATGTTTCCGCTGTTGTCTGTGGTTATATAATGGCGATCCAGAGGCCGCGGAGCAGGGCCCGCGAACTGGACCCCGTTTGAATGGAACTCGCTTCCATGGCAGGGGCATTTAAAGATGTCCAGGTCGGCGAACCAGTTGACCGTGCAGCCAAGGTGGGTGCAACGCGCAAAAAGGGCGTAAATGCGCTTAGACTCGCGCACAACAAAGAAACGGTGCTGCTTTTTAAACCTGGTGTCAACAAATATGACACCATATTGATCCGGCCGCTTGTCTGTTACAAAATCCTTTACCTGCCCTATAACATAGGTGCTTGGCGGATGAAACACAACCGAGGGATACAGGAACCGGATACCCTCGTAAAGCCCCGCACCAAGGCTTGCGAACATCACGCCCCACCCTGCCACGGAAACAGCCTTGCCTATAAACTCCCTTCTTGAAAGCCCGTCTCCGGACCGTGGGGAAAAGGCTGTGCCGTTTGTGTCAACATTGACGCTCATGTTAAAACCTCTATTTCTATTTTGAAAAACAGGCCACCTCAGAAAGCACCAAACCGGAAAACAACCTTGCCCGAGAAACAGAAGCAGGCAGTTTCGTCCGGAGATTTACCCCCCGATGCTTACCGGCCTGCCCTGCGTTCGCGCATGGTTGTCCTTGCAAACTCAACCACAGAGACAGCCACAAATATTATTATTGCCGCATACAGATATTCCACCCATGAATAGTAATGCCAGTTTTCAAACATCCACTCACCCTTAAAATAGTAGTAGCAGAGATTCGCGGCCACTGCATAGATGAGTGTGATAAGTGCGGAGTAACCAACAGCCCTGCCGATTCTTGAGATCATGATCTTCTCCTGCCTGCGGTTTTCAGACGCAAGGTTAAAAGCGTCCTTAATGATAAAAAGTCCAAAGTCAAACTTGTTACTTTTTACCGGTCACAACACCTTCTGTCAAGTTTTTTTTTGCATTTTTATCAAAAAAAATATATCCATAAATACAACATGTTATGATAAATCACATCCGAAACACACTTTTAAAATAAAAAGTTGACCTTTTTGCTTTTGGCGTATATATTTAATGTTTCATTGTCTGCCGCCCTGATATTCGGAAAGGGACAGGCGCATAACCAATATGCCACTTGCAGGGAGAAAGGTCATGATCTGTGGAAAAACTGAAAAACAGCTTATTCATGAGATAGAGAGCTTCCATGGCTTTGCCGCACCTGGTTTGCTGATCGGTGCGTTCATGGTAGATCTTCTTTACAACCACATCGGCAGCAGCGTTGAAGCTGACGCAGTTGTTGAAACAAGGCACTGCCTGCCGGATGCCGTTCAGATGCTGACTCCCTGTACCGTAGGCAACGGCTGGCTTAAAATTGTTGATTTTGACAAGTTCGCCATAACCATGTACGACCGCTTTACTTTAGAAGGATACAGAACATGGCTCGATCTTGACAAGACAAAAAGCCATCCCGACATATACAACTGGTTCATGGGGCTCGTATCAAAAAAAGATCTGCCGATCGAAACATTAAGACGCTCCATCTTTGCAGCCGGACATTCTGTTCTTTCAATCCAGGGGGTAAATGTCGAGCCGGATTTTGCCAAAAGAGAAAAAAAAGGAAAAATAGCTGTTTGCAAAAAGTGCAAAGAGGCATATTCGGCATGGCAGGGAGATATATGCCTGGCATGCAGTGGAAAGGGTTATTACAGTGCCATATAAAATAAAAGCTTAGAGGGGGAGTCGCAATGGAGAAAAAAAAGAAAAAAACCACGGCCAAAGATTCGCGGCCGCCTCTTTTGAGCGTCAGGGGGCTTTCAGAAGCATCAGGCGTACCGTCAAAAAAAATCCGTGCCTACATAGAAGCCGGTCTGCTTCCCGAACCTGCAAAAAAACGGGGGAAAACTCCATACTATGATAAAAGCTGCATTCCGCTGATATGCCTCATTGACATGTTTCACTCAAAGTATGGCCTGCCTGTGAAAATAATCAAACAGGTTCTGGAGGATATGGGGCATGAAAAGGTGATTACAGAAGGGCGCGACCTTGAAAAAAAGCTGAACCGTGCCCGGGAGCTGCCCTGGTTTGAGCGCGATTTTGGTATTGACAACGAACCGCTCCTGACAAAAAAGGCGCTTGTACTTGCCTCCGGCCTCTCTTTGAAAGAGCTTGAAGATGCAATCGGGCAGAAGATGATAATGCCGGGTGAAAACGGACTGTTTAGTAAAAATGACCTTGAAATAGCCCTGATGCTGTCACGGCTAAAAAAAACGGATGCAAAAACCGGCACGATACTGCTCGATTTTCTGACCATGCAGCTTCATACAATAGAATCGCTTGTGGAAAAAGAGTTTGATACGTTTTTCCAGAACGTAATAAACAAGAATATAACAGTAGATGATGCCAAGGCGATGGCGGAAAACTCTTTTGACGTCGTAAGGTCGCTGCTGCCGGTTTGCTACAAACAGCTCCTGGGCCGTAAGGTAGCCGAACTGTCGAAAAAAGCGGCCGGCACACAACGAAAATCATAAACATGCCGGGCCAAAGGCGGAATAAAACCTGGATGTTATTGTTTTAAGACATCCGGTTCCACCTGCTTTTCCCCCTTTACCTGAAGACCTTTGTCATCACGGGCCACTCTTGAAACCGATTTTTTAAACTCGCCTATGGCCCCGCCCAGTCCGGCACCTATTTCAGGAAGCTTCCTGCCGCCGAAAACTATAAGAACTATGATAAGGATAATTACAAGCTCAGGCATGCCGATTCCAAACATTGATATGTTCCCCCTTTAAAAAAATGGATAATAGATACCATTATCCGCCTATGGCTGACATCACACCCGGCATCATTGCTCCATTGGTATCGTCTACAAGCCCCTTTGGCTTCTTAATAGCAGCAAGTTTCAGGATCGTTTCAATATCACTGTCCGTCATGCCGCTACGCAGGGGAGCCTTTACATCCACGAAACAGTCGGAAAAAAGGCAGGGCCTCAGCTTACCGTCAGCAGTGAGCCTGAGCCGGTTGCAGCTTGAGCAGAAATGCGCGCTTATCGGACTAATAAAACCGACCTTTCCCTTTGCCCCTTCAAACCTGAACATCTCTGCGGGTGCAGAACCGCGCCGACCGCCATCAGGCACAAGACTCCCGTGTTTCTCCACACGCGCCATTATATCAGGCGTAAGCATCTGCCGGGATTGGTCAAGATGATACCGGCTGGATGGCATATATTCTATAAACCTCACGTGGATTGGAAGCTTCAGCGTAAGAGCGGCAAAATCGGATATCTCGTCATCGTTTGTATCCCTCATAACAACAACATTAACCTTCACGGGCTCAAACCCGGCCCCAACAGCAGCCATTATGTTGTTCCAGACACGATCAAAAACATCCCTGCCCGTAATCAACCGATACTTATCACTCTTCAATGAATCAAGGCTTATGTTGAGCCTTTTTATACCCGCGGCCCTGAGTTTCTCCAGATGCTCCCCCAGAAACACACCGTTGGTCGTTACGGAGACATCCTTGATTCCATCTATACGCACGAGTTGCTCAAGAAAATAATCCACATCCTTTCTTACGAACGGCTCTCCCCCGGTCACGCGCACCTTATTGATCCCGAGTCTGGCCCCCACCCTTACCACCCTGAGCATCTCTTCGTAACTTAGAATCTCGGACGACGGAAAATACTCTGAGAAATCCCATCTCCTGCAGTAAAGGCAATTAAGGTTGCACCTGTCGGTCACGGATATGCGAAGGTAATTCAAATGCCTGCCGAAGCTGTCTCTGATCATTCCCTGTTTCATTTGTAGTATCCCCGGTCAACGCAATATTACACAAAAAAAGCTTTTTTTAAATGCCCGGTTTCAAACCATCCCGAAAAAAAACAGGTACCACCCCCAGGCGAAAAAACAAAAAGTCCGACTTTTTACTTTTAATTTACGGCAACCGGCTTGTCAAGCCTTTTTATAATGAAACATTTATAGCCAAGATGCGGTATTGTCTACTGCTTCTGGGCTGTAACCCATTAAAAAATAAGATCTATTTAATTTGAAAACATCATACAAAACAGTTGACACACCAGAATAAACCCGATAAGGTAAAGTAAAAAGTGGAAAGGAGCTGTTTTCACTTTACCACCATTACGGTGCGCATTAAAATCAAGTTTTACCTGCCCGTCAAGCAGGGCAGCCTGAAAGTGGTTTATAATAAAATTTTTAAAAGCCACTGCCGTTTAAAACCCGGTAAACAGGGAAAGGTGCTCCGAGAGGTTTAACGCCTTTGTCTGGCCGGTTATTTAAAACACGTTGCCATTATGCAAAAAAAGAAAAAAACAAAATCCCGGTCGGCTCCAAAAATGATGAAGATGAAGGAGCTGTCCGAGGAAACAGGCGTAAACAGCGCCACCATCCGGTACTATATCACCCAGGGGCTGTTGCCCAAACCCGTCAAAACCCACAAAAACATGGCTTACTATGACGAGCGTTACATAAGCCTGATAAACCTGATCAAAAAACTCCAGAAGGAATACTTTCTTCCTCTCAATGTAATAAAACAGGCGATAAGGGAGGCAGGATACGACAGAGCGCCCTACATGACACAGGAGATAATCGACAAGCTGGTCGGCAAGGACGCACCCTGGCCGGCGGAACCATCCCCGATGCCTGAAAGCATGACAAAATCGGAGCTGATGAAGGCAACCGGCCTTTCCATGGAAGATTTCGAGGCAGCCGAAAAAGAGGGCTTCCTGGTAAAAGACAAAAACGGGAATTTCGACAGGGAGAACATACAGGTCGCAATGCTGCTTGGCCAGCTCCGCAGCCATCTTACCGCTGAGAAGGGATTCTCAACAGAGTTCTTCATAACACACTTCCGGACACTGGGAGCCCTTGTGAACAAGGAGTTTGCCATATTCATGAACAGCCTTAAAAACGGCACCCTGTCAAAAGAAGAGATAGACAATTTCGCAGCCAAATCTTTAGACCTGTTTCACCGCCTGGCGCCGCTTCTGCACAAAAGGCTGATAAACAAGAAAATCAAAGAGTCACTCAGTCTTTAAAATTCCTGCCTGTCTCTTTTCCATTTCAAGAACAACCTTTCTGCCGAACTTCTGTATGACCGGCGTACCCGCCCCATGGCGCACCGAACGCAGCACGGCATCCCGATCAAGCAGGACGGTTCCGGCAAGGAGGTGGACCGGGAGATGGGAAAACGGCTCTTTTACAAGCGGAGTGCTGGGGCCCAGAAGAACGGTCCTGACGTTTGGGCCGACATATTCCAAAATCTCCTCGGTTGTGTTGTTGATAAGCGTGGTGGAAGTCATGATAAGCACATCGGCCCATCCGCCAAGCCTGTCACGAAACCGGTCCCTGTCTCCCACTCCTTTTCCGATATCTACCACCTCAATAGCTGCTCCGCGTTTCCTTAAAGGCCCCAGCAACGGGGCGAAGGCCCCGACCATGGCGACCCTGGTTCCCTTACCGATACAAAGCCGGTCTGCCAGTGCCTCGTTGCCATCATCCTCCGGGATATCGCGCGCCGCCCGGTGGTTAAGGGCATTTATGACGGCAAGTGCAACAGTGCGGCCAAGTGGATTGATGCCCCTGATCTGTTCCAGCATGCCTATGGCCGGCGCCCCTTCAGGATTCTCATACCTTGCCCACACACAGCAGCTTTTCTTTTTGTCAAGCCAGGTATAGGCAATTCCTATGCCGCCGTCCGATGTGGCAACAGCAGTGTACCCGAGGCCCACGCACAGGTGATCAACCAAAACAGACTCTGCCCTCTTTCTGAACAGTTCAAAAAGAATATCGTTTATCTTCACAAGTCCCTCCGCGGACAGACAGTTTTTCTTAAAAAATCCCGGCGCCTTTTATTTAAAGACGCCGGGAATCCAAAACAGCATAAAGTAAAACAAGGCACCGAAAATTATTCGCAAAGCTCAAACAACCCGGCTGCTCCCATGCCGCCTCCGATGCACATGGACTCCACCCCGTACTTTACTCCCCTGGCCTGCATGTTGGCAAGAAGCGTGGCGCAGAGTTTTGCCCCGGTACATCCAAGCGGATGGCCAAGCGCTATGGCGCCACCATGGATGTTGATCCTGTCCATATATTTTTCAAGTCCAAGCTCCCTGATGCAGTAAAGGGCCTGCGATGCAAACGCCTCGTTGATCTCCCAAAGGCCGATATCATCTATCGTAAACCCGGCCTTGTCCAGCAGCTTGGGTATGGCATATCGCGGGCCAACTCCCATCTCGTCAGGCCGGCACCCGACAGTTGTGTAAAATTTAAGCTTTGCTATCGGTTTCAGGCCAAGCTCCTTTACCTTATCCTCGCTCATTATTATGGTAGCCGCGGCTCCATCGGTTGTCTGGGATGAATTGCCGGCGGTGACTGAACCGTTTGCAGCAAACACTGGGCGCAGCCTGGCAAGCCCTTCCATGGTGGTGGATTCACGTATACCGTCATCGAAATCCTGGATAAACGTCTCTTTCTTGTAGGTGCCGTTCTCCTGTTTTACAAACCTTACTGCCGGTGTCGGTACGATCTCGGTAAACAGTTTCTCCGCCTTTGCCTTTGCAGCCTTCATCTGCGAATTATAGGCGAACTCATCCTGCTGCTCCCTTGAGATCCCGTAACGGTTTGCCACATTTTCAGCGGTTATCCCCATAGATGTATACAGATCGGGGTGCTCATCGGTCCACTCCGGATGAGGCCTGGGCAGGTTTCCGCCCATGGGCACGTATGTCATTGATTCAACGCCCCCGCCGATGGTTACATCAGACCAGCCGGACATTACCCGCAGCGATGCCAGGGCAATCGCCTCAAGGCCTGACGAACAGAAACGGTTTACCGTTGCACCGGAAACCTCTATCGGGAACCCTGCCATCTGCCCCGCTATCCGGCCTATGTTCATCCCCTGCTCCGCCTCCGGAAAGGAGCATCCTATCATCATATCGTCTACATCCTTTTTCTCCAGCCCGGGCGTTTTTTCAACCGCAGCGTTAAGGATAAAGGAGAGAAGGTCTTCAGGCCTTGTATCCCTGAACGCCCCCTTGTTTCTCCTGCACCCGGGTGTCCTGACCGATGTTACAATATATGCGTCTCTCATGGGTGTATCCTCCTTAATTCCTAAGCGGTTTTCCTGTTTTAAGCATGTGCTCAATCCTTGCCACGGTCTTTTCCTGTTTGAGAAACTCTATAAAAGCTTCCCTTTCCAGGTTCAAAATGGTCTGCTCATCCACCGTGCTGTTGATCCTGACGTCTCCGCCGCTAATGACATAAGCTATCCGCCTGGCAAGATAGGCATCATAATCGCTTACATACCCACCGCTTTTCATGTTGAATATTTCGGCATTAACCATGCCCCTGGCAGCCTCGCCGAGAACCTTGAGGGGCTTTTCGGGAGGCGGCGCATAGCCATCGTCAACCATCCGTAAAACCTCTTTTTTCGCCTCACCGATGAGGTTGTCCCTGTTAAAGACTATCCTGTCCCTGGGGCCGAGAAAACCGTTGGCCCTTGCCTCTGCAGCCGAGGTGGAAACCTTTGCAGTTGCTATGGCCATGAAGGTCGGGATAAAAAACTTGCCAAGATCAGCATCCCCGACCGATTCCGGGATACCGCTTGTCATCTTCTTCCACAGGTTCATGCATCCCGTACCAGCCGGAAGCACGCCCACACCTATCTCTACCAGGCCCATGTAAAGTTCCGCGTGGGCCACTATCCTGTCAGCACCGAGGCACACCTCGCAGCCGCCCCCAAGCGTCATGCCGTAAGGCGCGGCAACGACAGGAAACGGAGAATAACGTTCACGCTGCACTGCGCTCTGAAGAGAATCTATCATTCGGTCAATATCATCAAAAGCATTCTGCCCAATGGCCGCAAGTATCTCTTTGAGGTCGGCGCCGGCGGAAAACGCTCCCGGCATGCCCCCGGCCTGATTTCCTATGACAAGGCCGACACCGTTTTCGTCAACATAATCCATGGCCTCGTGCATAAAGGCTATAAGCTCGCTGTTAAGGGCGTTCATCTTTGTATGGAATTCGCAGCAGAACACCCCGTCCCCGATATCAACCAGTGATGCCGAGGCGCAACTCTTAACCTCGCCGCCTGTTCCCTTGATAACGGGAAGCGATATGGCGTCCCTGCTGGCCTCAACCTGTTTATACGATTCAGACCCGAAATCGTAGTAGTGGACCTGGCCCTGCTCAACCTTGTAAAAGGTGCTGTTGCCTCCGGCAATCATCTTCTTCACCTTTTCCGGAACTGTCATACCATCCTTTTCCATCCTGGCAACAGACTCCTCAACGCCTATGGCGTCCCATGTCTCAAAGGGGCCCATCTCAAAGTTGTAACCCCATTTCATGGCGTTATCGATCTCAACTATGGTATCTGCAATCTCAGGAATCCTGTTGGCGGCGTATATAAGGCCGCTTGCAACGACCTTCCAGGCATACTCCGATCCCTTGTCATTGCCATACAGGATCGCTTTCATCTTCTCCGGAAGGGTCTTGCATTTCTTTGCCTCTTCCATGCATGGGAAACCGACCGGACCGTACTGTTCATATTCAAGCGTCTCCGGGTTGATAACCTTTCGTACCAGCTTGCCCTCCGGGCTCATCTCGGTCTTGTAAAAACCGGCCTTGACCTTCTTGCCCAGCAGCTTCTTTTCAACCATCCTGTTGACGAACTCGGGTACGATAAAGTCATCCCTTGCCTCGTCGTTTGTCACAAGGTCGTAGCTGTTCTTGGCCACGTGGCACATTGTGTCCAGGCCGACAAGATCTGTGGTTTTAAACATGGCGGTCTTGGGCCGCCCCATCAACGGCCCGAACAGGGCGTCCGCCTCGGGTATGGTCAGCCCCATTTCAACCATGAGCTGCATAGCCTTTACAATGCCCTGCACGCCTATACGGTTTCCTATAAAGTTCGGCGTGTCCTTGGCCCACACTATTCCCTTGCCCAGCCGTTTCTCTCCGAAACGGGCCATGAACTCCAGCACCTCGTCGAGAGTGTCCTCTCCCCTTATTATCTCAAGAAGGTGCATGTAACGCACAGGGTTGAAAAAATGGGTGCCGAGAAAATGCTGACGGAAATCCTTGCCAAGGCCCTCTGACATCGCCTTCAGGGGGATGCCGGATGTGTTCGAAGAAACTATGCAACCGGGCTTCCTGACCGGCTCGATTTTCTTGAACAGATCACGCTTGACGTTCAGATTTTCCACAACCACCTCGACGATCCAGTCACATTCTGCAAGCTTGTCAAAATCGTCTTCAAGGTTGCCTATGGAGATAAGATTTACATCGGACGGATGCATCAATGCCGCCGGCCTTGACATCTTGATGGTGTCAAGACCAAACTGGACGATCCTGTTTCTCGCCGCAGGATCCTTTTTCTCCTCCTCGCTCAGGTCAAACGGGACGATGTCAAGAAGCAGGGTTTTGACTCCTGCGCTTGCCAAAAGCGCCGCAATCCCTCCGCCCATGACACCAGACCCGATCACCGCCGCTTTCCTGATCTTTCTTTTCATTCGCAAACCTCCTGTCCTATTTAATTTACAGGGTATTATGCTTCAAAAACAAACGGGCGTTCATCTGTTTTGTCCGTTTTGCCATAAACTCCCAAATACCCTTAAGCACACTTGAATTTTATAAAGATATCCTTTAAAAACAGCCGGTACATGGCCGCCTGAAAAACCCAAAAAAAACAGAACCAATGGTCAACTCCGGATATTTCAGCAAAGCCGGTTTTTTTGCCCGGTTGAAAGCCACCTGGCACCAGCATCCAAACCGGACGGATGGCCCCGAACCCGCGTATGAAAACAAAAATATACCGTGAAAACCTACAACAACCACTCTGAAAGTACAACAAAAAAATGTTGACGGAAAAGCAGGGGTAAGATATTAGACCTATGTTTACCCGGATTGACCTGTATATCCGGATTAACAGGGAGGAGTGGCCGAGTGGTTGAAGGCGGCGGTCTTGAAAACCGTTGAGCGAAAGCTCCGTGGGTTCGAATCCTACCTCCTCCGCCAGGCTGCTGCGGAGAGATGGCCGAGCCGGCTGAAGGCGCTCGCCTGCTAAGCGAGTGTGGGGGGAAACCTCCACCGAGGGTTCGAATCCCTCTCTCTCCGCCATGCCGGGTGCAAGGTTTTTGTGTTTTTAAATTTGTTGTTGTTTTTTTACCACAGCACTATTATCGAAAGGAAGGGCAACAAGAAGGCCTTGGGAGGTCCGGGGAGAAAAGTTTTCAGAGCAGGCACACAGCGACACACATCATTTCCACCGGAAGTACCTTTCTGTTGCAACATGCTGATTTATAGCACAAACAGGCAGGGGATTTAAAATGGCGGGAAAACCGTTTTTACGCAAGACCGGGAACGATTCACCTGGTATAGGCATTCCCATGGAAAAATTACAGCCGGTCAAAATCAGGAGCGGCCCAGAAACCGGACCAGATACCAGGAGCCAGGTTGATAAACAAAAATTTCTCATCTCCCCGAAACTTGTCAATGAACGACGGAACTGGAAACGTTTTACGGTTGATGGCGCCATCGTCATGGCTCAAAAGCCCTCATTTTTACCAGGCAAAAAACCTGCCTATGTCAAGTTGGGGCCGGTAAAAGATATAGGCATGAAAGGTCTTGCGATGCACCATGTCGAAAAAAACGACAAGCTCCTTGAAAAGGCAAAGCACCTGTCCATAGTTTTCCCGGGTGAGGGAGTGATTGTGGACAGGGTCCCGTTTAAAATAGTAAACGAGCTAAAAACAGCCGAGCTGCCGGGCGGAAAGGATGTGCGAACTATATGCATAGCATTTGGCAAGCTTTTGCCGATGCAAAAGCTGCAGCTTGAAATATTTATAGACACATACGGCACAGAGATAAAAAAGCGTCCCGCCTGACAATCTGCGCCCTTGTTTTGACGTGCAGACAACTAAATATCGGCAAGCCTTTTCTCCCCCAGCCTGAGAGGGAAAACAGCAGCAAACACCGAAATGGCAAGAACAACCAAAAACGAGGCCACTGCCCAAATCCAATCCTCAACGCCAGGCGAACGGCCGCGCAGGTTTGCCATGAAAAACCGGTAAACCGGGCCTGCTTCCAGCATGATTACAGCAATAACATAGACAGCGCTTGTAGCCATGAACACCACCCCCCCGAAGCTGCTGACAGCCTGGGCCGGGTTCTCTGATGAAAAGTCGGGGTAAACCGCGCCAATTCCCACCCCCATTGCGACTATCACAGGCGCCATCATGGCAACAGTGGCCACCGAAACCACCATCATAAAATCGCTGACATGAAGAAAAATGTTGGAAACCACAATCAGTACAAGAGTCAGGAAAAAAAGCGGCACGCAGTAGACAAAATATTTGATAAGCAGAAACGATCTGAGGGACACGGGCGCACACCTTATTATCCAGAAGGCCCACTTTTCCATACTGACTGCCGGAAAGGCGAACCTGGCGGTGACCGCTGCAAGGACAAAGGCGGCAAGCCCCATGTTTAAAAAAGAAAACAGGTTCTGAAGATAAACAGTCGGTATCGGGGCTTTTTCAAGCGGCAATACCTTGAAGTTATAAAGATAGATAACTACCAGTGCGGCTATGAGAAACAGCTGCGACCACTGCGACTGGTCACGGATAAAGGTTTTTATCTCCTTTATCAGAAATGCCCGCACATGGGGCGGCATGAACCTTGGAATCGCCCGGTCGATAATCCCGCCCAACGGGTTCTGGGCGCCTCGGACAACTGAACCGGTACGGCCTGCCGCTGACTTGGAAAACCCCTTGAAGTAAACGGCTTCGGCCACTATAAGCATGAATGCAACAAGTCCGCCGGCGCAGGAGCCGCAGATCAACAGGTCAAGCCAAAAACGTTTTATATCACCGTCAATGACCGAGGCAACGCCCTCATAGGCCCACGTGCTTGGAAGCCAGGGCGATGCAGGTGTGTTGAGGGATTTAAGATAGGCCAGGGTGGTTGCAAACATCTCAGGGTTGACCAGCCGTTCCGGCCTGGCCATTCTGAAGGCGATGTAAAGCAGGATGAAAAGGGCAAGCCCCAGAAACATGAAAACGGTCCTAAGCCTGGACGCCGAAACCAGGTTAACCACCAGCGCAACGCCTATGGCGCTGACGGCCGATGCCGTCACGCAAAGCATAAACAGAAAAAGGAGGGATGCTGCGTAAAACAACGGGCCTGTGCCGTAAACAAGACCATATGAGATAAAAACCGGAAGAACAAAAACCACGACCATCCATGAACTGTCCACGGTTCCCTCTATCCACCTTGCGCAAAACAGGTGCCTGGCCGCGACCGGAAGCGAATGGACAAGGTCAAGATCGCGTGAAAGGTAAAGTTTCGACAAAAATATGATTATGCTGCTGAAAGCAAGAAGCGAGAGAATCACCACAAAAATCATGGCAAGCAGCTTATGGGCCAGTATGTCTCCAAGTTCCTCGATCGACCGGAAATAGAGTAATACGCGAAACGATCCTGCAAAAACACTGCCCCACAGGACAATACCGATACCGCCAAACAGGACCAAGCGTGTCCTGCCGGAATAGACAATCCTGTTCCTGAACGACAGCACTCTTGGTGCAAGGAGCGTCTTTACAACACGAATCATGTCCATAATATATCTATACCACAAGTATGTGCCTTCAGAAAAACCATGCCTTGCGTGTCCATTTCCGGTTCATAAATTCCCGGCAAATAACGGCACATTGTCCCGAAAAACCTTCAATGACAGGCTTTGATGCCAAATAAATTAAAAAAAATAAACGATGTGGGGATTATTGTCCGGAAAGGTCACATCAGTATAAAAAGTTGTTGACATAATGCGGCATGTAAGATAATTAACCAGTTAATCAAATTTATATCCCGTGACGGACTTTTTGTCGCTGCAGCCCTGACAAACATGTTTTAAAAAACGATTCCACACGCCAGACATACTTTATTCTCTATAAGGAAATACAGGGAGGTTTCACAGGCCGGTGTCTCCGATATTGCGGTTAATTGTCCAGGATGTTACATAACGCTGAGTTTTTCCAACCGCCTGTTTGCCAAGAACCTGCCTGCTGCTGTCTTTGCCGAGTAATACGCTCAAAGCAATGAAAGGATAGACCAATGTTGATATCTGCATGGAAACCGGCCAAAGAGATACGTATGGCGCTTTCCGGGAAGGACAACGTTGCTGTTTTTGCCTGCACCGTGTGTGCCAACCTTAACGGAACCGGGGGCAGGCGCGGCCTGCGCGTGATGAATAACCTGCTGAAACAATGGGGTAAACGTGTGGTTCTGGCAAAAACGGTGAACGTTTGCTGTTCTGAAGAAATAATGCGCAAATATATCGATATTTACCTGAAACCTAAACTGTCATACTGCGACGCGCTTGTCGTGCTTTCATGCGCCGGCGGAGTTAAAAGCGCATTTTTGTGCGATCCGGGTGTTCCGGTTGTAGCCGCCCTTGATTCTCTTGGAAGCGGGGTGGTTGCAACCAGCATGTCCCCGCTTGATGTCGGGATCTGCCAGTTCTGCGATCACTGTGTTCTTACATATACAAAAGGAGTTTGTCCTGTTTCATCATGCCCGGCAAAGAAAAAGTACGGGCCATGTAAAGGCGCGCCCGAAACAGAGGGCCCCTGTGTTGTTGATCCCGACAGAAACTGTGTGTGGAGGAAGATAGAAAAAACCGCAGACATGGACGCACTTGCCGAACTTGCAAAAATGCACAGGGACAAGAGCCTTCAGCGGTTATCACCTCCCACGGTCAAAACGTCGCCGCCCATGGTGCGCCATTTTTCAGGATGGTTCATGGCCAGGATTCCGGGTATAGACTGGATTGTGGACATGGTCAGGTAGTTTCCAACCATACCATAAGTATGGCACACCCCCCACGCGGCTTGACAGATGGAAAAGATCATTTTATGGATGGAAACTGAAAATAGTGTCAGACAAAGAAAAGACTCAGGAACCACTTTATTCCGGTTTTGAATGAAGGTTTTTTTTCACAACGATTTTTACCAGGTGTACACATCCGACCCGGCTGCGGAAAAGGGCAGGATGGAGGCGGTGGTAAGGGTCATAGAGCCGTTTTCCGAGTTCGTCAGGGCCGAACCGGCTTTCCATGATGACGTTGCCGCTGTTCATACGCAAAAACATATAGAGTATGTGCAAGACAGCAGGCTTTACCCCATATCTGTCCTTGCCGCAGGCGCAACCGTTCAGGCTGCTGAAACCGGGCTTGCCGAGCCATGTTTCGCCCTGGTGCGTCCGCCTGGTCACCATGCGTCTGCTGACTCAAGCTGGGGATTTTGCTACTTCAATAACATGGCCATAGCCATAGAGTCCCTGAAACGAAGGGGCAGGATCGAAACAGCCTACGTGCTGGATATAGACTTGCACTATGGCGACGGCACGGTAAATATATTCGAGGACAGGGACTATGTGACGGTTCACAACATTGAGGCAACAAAAAGGGATGCCTATCTGCTGGAGGTGGAACGGGAGATGGAACGTTGTGACGCCGACATAATAGGTGTTTCCGCCGGGTTTGACAATCACGTGGAGGACTGGGGAGGCGTGCTGCTGACGGAGGATTATTTCAAGACAGGAAGCATGGTCAGCGATGCTGCAAGACGTGCCGGAAGCGGATGCTTTGCCGTGCTTGAGGGCGGATATAACCATGATGTGCTGGGGCAAAACGTTCTTGCCCTGATGAAAGGGATGGCCGGATGTTCCTGGCAGCCGACAACCTGCAAATAACCGATCCGAAAGTGGCCAGGGCGGTCGAGCTTATGGACCCCGGCCCCATCCGGGATCTTGTCAAAAGGTGTGTAAAATCCGGTGCGGACGCTGTTGATATCAATCCAGGACCGCTTAAAAAAGATCCCGGACAAAAAATGAAGTTTCTTGTCGAAACGGTGCAGTCGGTGACCGACCTGCCGCTTCTGCTTGACACCACCAATCCGGACGCTCTTGCCGCCGGTCTTGCCGCAAGCTCGAATCCGGTAATAATAAACGGGTTCTCGTTGGAACCTGCCAGGATCGAAAGGATACTGCCGCTTGCCGTTGAGTTTGATGCAGATATAATAGGGTATCTGCTCTCTCCTGACAGCCGGGTGCCTGTTGACGAGGCCGGATGTTTCGAAATCGCATCTGAGCTTCTGGTGTGCGCTGAAAAAAGCGGCCTTAACCCGGAGCGCCTGATAATCGACCCGGTTGTAGCACCCCTTGTCTGGGAAAACGGGGCACGGCACAACCGTGACATTCTGTCCGTCATCCGGAATCTTGGAGAGCTGTACGGTTTCCCGGTACGAACCATTGCAGGGCTGTCCAATCTCACGTCAGGCCCGGCTCCTTATGCTGCAAGGCTTACCATGGAAACGGCTTTCCTGGCTATTTGCTGAACAGATGCCCGGATGGTTTACAGACAGCTGGCCGCACCCGGCAATGGTGCCGCCTGTGTGCGGCAGGTCCCATGTTTTTGGACGGCTTGCCCGCGGTTTTTTCCCGTGGTATAACCCACAAATACCAATAACCGCTGTATCTGCATGGTGAAAATATGCCAAACGATCCTGTTTTATACCTCATAGACGGTACTGCTTACATACATCGCGGTTACCATGCCGTGCGCAACCTTTCCAACTCCAGGGGGCTTCCCACAAATGCAATATTCAGTTTTACCAGGATGCTGATAAAGCTAATCAGGGAAAAATCCCCCGAGTATGCAGTGGTATGTTTCGATGCAAAGGGGCCTACTTTCAGGCACGAGATTTTCGAAGATTACAAGGCCAACCGCCCTGCAATGGCGGAGGATATGGCCGTGCAGATTCCTTACATAAAAAAGATTGTGCGCGGCTTTAAGCTGCACATGCTCGAACAGCAGGGATACGAGGCGGACGACCTTATAGGCAGCCTGGCAGTCAGGGCCGAAAAGGAGGGGTTTCACGTTGTTATAGTTTCCGGTGACAAGGATTTTGCCCAGCTGGTTACCGACAGGATAACGATCTGGGATCCCATGAAGGAGATAACCATAGACAAGGAAGCTGTTTTAAAAAAATTCGGCGTGGAACCGTCCAGGGTCGTGGATGTTATGGCCCTGGCCGGAGACACTTCGGACAACATCAGGGGAGTGCCGGGCATAGGTGAAAAGACCGCAATACAACTCATAAAAGAGTTTGGCTCACTTGAAGGGCTGTATGAACAAGTTGAAAAGATAAAAAAACCGAAACAAAAGGAAAACCTCATCTCCTACAGGCAGGATGCCTACCTGGCAAAGCAACTTGTAACAATCGACACCAACGTGCCGCTTAAGTGGGATATAGAGCTGTTCAGGGTGACAGAGCCGGACAACAACATTTTATCCGAACTGTTCGGCGAGCTTGAGTTTACCGCGCTTCAGAAGGAGTTTCCCCAAAAGAGCGATCTTTCACAAAAGCGGTACGTACCCGTTTTTTCGACGCAGGAGCTTGACTCGCTGGCAGAACGCCTATCCGAAGTGCATGCGTTCGCCTTTGATACCGAAACTACGTCTAAAGACCCCATGCGGGCAGGGCTTGTCGGCATTTCAATATCCGTGTCACCTGACGAGGCCTTTTACATTCCGGTCGGGCATATGTATGACGGAGCGCCTGCCCAGCTGAATATCAATATGGTCATTTCCCGCCTGCAGCCGGTGTTCGAGGACCGAAAAACAAGAAAGATCGGCCAGAACGTAAAGTATGACTGGATGGTGCTTTCACGTCACGGCCTGCGTATCCTGGGGCCGGTGGCGGACACTATGGTAGCGGCTTACCTTCTCAATCCGACCCGAAGGAGCTATGGGCTTGACCGGTTAGCGCTCGATTACCTCGGCCACAGGATGATATCGTATGAAGAGGTAGCCGGTTCAGGCAAGAATGCCAGGTGCTTTTCCGCGGTTCCTGTGGAAGAGGCTGTTCCCTATTCCTGCGAAGACGCGGATATAACGCTTTGCGTTTATGAACTCCTCGAAAAGGAACTGAAAGATGCCGGCCTTTGGGAACTGTTTGAAACCATCGAGATGCCGCTTGTGCCGGTTCTTATGAATATGGAAAAGCGGGGGGTGGCCGTTGACACCGACGCGCTCGAAGCGCTTTCCAAGCATTTTGAAGCCCAGTTAGCGGTCCTTGAAGAGAACATCTACGCCCTGGCCGGGGAAAAGTTTAACATAAACTCTCCACAGCAGTTGGGGGCCATACTGTTTGACAAGCTCGGGCTGCCCACCCAGAAAAAGACAAAAAAGAAGACCGGTTATTCAACAGATGCGGATGTCCTTACAACCCTTGCCGCACACCATGAACTGCCGGTTTTGCTGCTTCGGCACCGTACCCTGTCAAAGCTGAAATCAACCTATGCAGATGCTTTGCCCGGACTCATAAACCCGGAGACCGGCCGCATACACACCTCATACAACCAGACCGCAACCGCAACAGGCAGGCTGAGCAGCACCGACCCTAACCTTCAGAACATACCGGTCAGGACAGAGGAGGGACGACAGATAAGAAAGGCCTTTATACCAAGGCCCGGCTGGGTGTTTGTGTCGGCTGACTACTCGCAGGTTGAGCTCAGGATTCTTGCACACTATTCCAGGGACCCGATACTCATGGAAGCGTTCCGCAACGACGAAGATATACACACCCGTACCGCGGAAGAGGTCTTCCAGGTTTTTCCGGAGATGATCACCGATGATTTGAGACGCCAGGCAAAGGCGATAAACTTCGGCATAGTCTACGGGATCAGCCCTTTTGGCCTTGCAAGGGATCTTGGCATAAGCCAGAAGATGGCGAAAAACTACATCGACAGCTACCTTGCCAGGTACAAGGGGGTCAAGGAGTTCATGGAAAGGGCCGTTGAGGAGGCCAGGGAGACCGGCCAGACCCGCACCATGTTCGGGCGCATACGTCACCTTCCCGATATTCACAGTCCCAACCGTACCCTCAGGGGGATTGCGGAACGGGCGGCCATAAATACCCCCATACAGGGGACGGCTGCGGACATAATAAAGCTGGCCATGATAAAAACGGAAAGTGAACTGAATAAAAAAGGATACGAGTCGTGTATGATTCTTTCGGTTCATGATGAAATCGTTCTCGAGTGCCCGCCACAGGAGAAAGAAGATGTGAAAAATCTCGTGAAGGATATAATGGAAAATATCTGCGAGCTTGAGGTAAAACTCAAGGTAAACGTTGCAGAGGGAGAAAACTGGGCCGAGGCCCATTGACAATCATATCGTTAGGTCTTGTCTTTCTTTTAATTTTTACAGCATGCAAACAACATGGAATTGATACGTATTGATGAGTACAGGTGGGAGATCCCCAGGACCGGGCCCATGCTGGTGCCGGGGATTATCTATGGCGGCCCCGATGCCGGGGAGCGCCTGGCCCATGACGAAGCGTGCCGGCAGGTGGCAAACGTGGCAACCCTGCCGGGCATAGTTAAGGCATCTCTTGCCATGCCTGATATCCATTGGGGATACGGGTTTCCCATAGGCGGCGTGGCTGCATTTGACATGAAGGACGGAATCATTTCTCCCGGAGGAGTCGGGTACGATATAAACTGCGGAGTGAGACTTGCCTCAACCAGGCTTACCGAAGACGAGGTTGCACCCCGTGCTGTTGAACTGGCGGATGCTCTTTACGCAGGGATCCCGTGCGGCGTTGGCTCCACCGGTACCATCAGGCTGACACTATCCGAAGAGCGGCGCGCAATATCGAAGGGCGCGTCCTGGGCGCTTGACATGGGCATGGGGGAGCCGGGTGATATTGAAAGGACAGAAGATAAAGGTTGCATGGATGGAGCCGATCCTTCGGCGGTCAGCACAAAGGCCCTTGAAAGGGGAAAAAACCAGCTTGGCACGCTCGGGTCCGGCAACCATTTTCTCGAGGTCGGCGTTGTTGAAGATATTTTTGCCCCTGATACGGCAGCCAGGTTCGGCCTGTTCAAAGGCTGCGTAACTGTTATGCTCCATTCAGGATCGCGCGGACTCGGACACCAGGTTTGCGACGATTACCTTGCGGTAATGGCGAAAGAGTCACACAAAAGCGGCATTGAACTTGTCGACCGGCAGCTTGCCTGCGCTCCTGTTTCCTCGCCGGCAGGGCAGCAGTATTTTGCCGCCCTTGCATGTGCGGCAAACTTTGCATGGATAAACCGCCAGATACTGATGCATCTTGCAAGGCAGGTGTTTTCGCGCGTTTTCAAAAAAGGGCCGTCAGATATCGGTATGCGGCTGGTTTATGATGTGTGCCACAACATTGCAAAAAAAGAGGTCCACACGGTTGACGGAAAGCCCCGCCATGTGTGTGTTCATCGAAAAGGGGCGACCCGTGCCTTCCCGCCGGGGCATGCGTCACTTTGCGAAGAGTATAAGGATGTTGGCCAGCCGGTTCTGGTCCCTGGAGATATGGCGAGGGGTTCCTACGTGCTGGTTGGAACCGAAAAGGCGATGGCAGAGAGTTTCGGCTCCACCTGCCACGGTGCAGGCAGGGTGCTCAGCCGCAAAGCAGCCAGGAAGGCTGCACGGGGAAGAGAGCTTTTTGGCGAAATGAAGCAGCAGGGGATCATCCTGCGCTGTGCCGCTTCCGGTACTGCGGCAGAGGAGATATCGGAGGCATACAAAAACGTTGATGAGGTGGTGGATATCGTTCACAGGGCCGGCATTTCAAAAAAGGTGGCGAGAATCAGGCCTCTTATCGTTGTAAAGGGATGATTTGGCCGGCAGCAGGTCACGGCAGGGTTTATGTTAAAGAAAAGAACAATAAATTATATGCACGTCTCCGTTATTTTCAAAAAACACTATATATTGTTCTTTTTTGTTGACACATCACTATATATTGGGTAGCCTAAGTCTGCTTCAAAAAATTTAAAAAAATTTTTCCAAAAAGATTGACAGCTGCAGTCTCGTATTATGTTTGCTTGTAACCCGTGTTTGTCTCTTTATTTAAACGAACAGTTGGCGCAACCGCAAAAGGAGGGAACAATTGTTTGAAAGCATCAAGAAACGTGATGGAAGGATCACCACTTTTGATTCCAAAAAGATCACCGATGCTATCGCCAAGGCCGGCAGGGCTACCGGAGAGTTTGACCTGAGGGAGGCGAAAAAGCTGACTCTCAGGGTGCTTACACTGGCCAGCCAGATGAGGCTTGGCCCGGTGCCGGAAGTGGAGGAGATCCAGGATATAGTGGAACGTGTTCTTCTGGATTCTCCTTTTTACAAGACTGCAAAGGCGTACATTCTATACAGGGAGCAGCATACCCAGATAAGGAACATTGCAACCCGTGCCAGCGTGAAGCTGGTTGAGGACTATATAGAAAAGATGGACTGGAAGATAAAGGAAAACAGCAACATGAGCTATTCGCTCCAGGGGCTGAACAACTATATATCTTCCGATGTAACCGCCGAGTACTGGCTCAACAGGGTTTACCCGCCCGAGGTAAGGGACGCACATAAGGGCGGGGACATACATATCCACGACCTTAGCCTCCTTTCAGTTTACTGCGTGGGCTGGGATCTGCAGGACCTGCTGATGCAGGGTTTCAGGGGGGTCAAGGGAAAGGTTGAAAGTTCGCCGCCCAGACATTTCAGGTCTGCACTGGGGCAGATAGTCAACTTTTTTTACACGTTGCAGGGAGAGGCTGCCGGCGCCCAGGCTATTTCCAACTTCGACACCCTTCTTGCTCCTTTTGTCAGGCATGACAACCTGGACTACAGGGGAGTCAAGCAGGCGCTGCAGGAGTTCGTGTTCAACATCAACATACCCACGCGCGTCGGTTTCCAGACCCCGTTTACCAACATAACCATGGACCTGAAGGTACCTTCAACCCTTAAGGATCAGCCCGTTATTGTAGGTGGCAAATACAGCGGCACCGAGACCTACGGCATGTTCCAGCAGGAGATGAATCTTATAAACAAGGCTTTTGCCAATATAATGATGGAGGGAGATGCCAAGGGAAGGGTCTTTACATTCCCGATTCCCACATACAACATCACAAGTGATTTCGACTGGGACGATCCGGAGCTGGACCCGGTGTGGCAGATGACAGGGAAGTATGGCATTCCATACTTTTCAAATTTCATAAACTCCGACATGTCTCCCGAAGACGCCCGCTCCATGTGTTGCCGTCTCAGGCTGGACAACAGGGAACTGGCCAAGCGCGGAGGCGGCCTGTTCGGCGCAAATCCGCTTACCGGCTCGATCGGGGTCGTAAAAAATAAAGGACTCCGCCGGTTCCTACTGGAAGAACCATTTTTCCACCATCGGTGTGGTTGGAATGAACGAGGCCTGCCTCAATTTTATGGGCGAGGATATAGGAAGCAGCCCCGGCAGGGAGTTTGCCCTTGAGGTGATGGATTTTATGCGGGCGCGGCTTGCGGAGATCCAGGAGAAAACCGGTGATGTATTCAACCTCGAGGCCACACCTGCGGAAGGTACTGCCTTCAGGCTGGCCATGCTCGACAAGAGCAGGTTCCCCGATATAATCTGTGCAAATGAGAATGTCCAAGGGGAAAAAACGGCGCCGTTTTATACCAATTCCACGCAGCTTCCGGTCAACTACACCGACGATATTTTCGAGGCATTGAGCCTCCAGGACGATTTGCAGGTCAAGTACACGGGCGGAACGGTCTTTCATGTTTTTCTCGGTGAGCAGATCAGCGATCTGCGCAGCACCAAGTGCCTGGTGCGCAAGGTCGCCGAAAACTTCCATTTGCCATATTTCACGCTTACGCCAACCTTCAGTGTCTGCCCATCCCACGGATATCTGAATGGCGAGCAGACAAGTTGCCCGAAATGCGGTGAAGAGACAGAAGTATATTCACGCATAGTCGGATACTTGCGCCCCGTATCCCAGTGGAACGATGGGAAACAGGTGGAGTTTGGCATGAGAAAAACCTTTGATGCAGGCGTTTCTGTCAGCATGGAGACAGATGAAATACCTATGTATACGGCCAGAGAGAGTAACAGCCCCAAAGCCACAGCTGCTGTTGGAAGCTAACCGGAGCATCTCAATCCGGCCCGGCCCGGAAGATGCCTTTCTGTAATCGGGAATCGGCCGGGGAACGGGGCAGGGCGACGCAGCAGGTCGCCCTTTTCATTTCCCGGCGTTGATGTATGAGAAAAAACGATGCGTATAGGCGGCTTACAGAAAACTTCGGTCATCGATTACCCGGGGAGGCTCTGTTGCGTTGTATTTACAGTGGGGTGCAACTTCCGATGCCCTTACTGCCATAACCCTGAACTGGTTTCCAAAAGTGCGCCCCCTCTTATGGATGAGAAGGAGTTTTTCTCCTTTTTGTCTGTGCGAAAAGGATTTCTGGACGGTGTCTCCATTACCGGCGGAGAGCCATGCCTGTGGCAGGACCTGCCCGATTTCTGCTCGCGGTTGAAAGCCGACGGCTTTTGTGTGAAGCTTGACACAAACGGGAGTATGCCGGACATGCTCTTTGACCTTGTAAAAAAGCGCCTGGTGGATTATATCGCGATGGACGTGAAAACCGATCCGGCACGTTACACCGAGCTTGCCGGGCCAAAGGTGTCATCAGAAGAGATAGTGCGCAGTATCGATATAATACGGGGATCGGGGCTTGATTATGAATTCAGGACAACCTGCGCAAGGCCTTTTGTCGATCTTAAAACCGTGGAGATTATAACCGACATGATAGCGGGCGCGCCTCTGTATGCTCTGCAAAAGTTCAGGCCTGACCGGGTATTGGCCCCGGAATTTTTTAAAGATATCCCGCAATTTGACGCAGATGAGCTCCAAAAATTCAAGGCCGTTGCCGAGAAAAAGGTGGGCAGCTGCATTATAAGATAGTCGCCTCTGAAAAACCGTTTTTCTTATTGAAATTATTTGGTAATCATATAGAATTAGAATTAAAAATCCCAGGGTTAAGGCAACCAACAACCATTTTCTTGCAAATAATTCATATGGAACCAAAAAGATCTCCGGTGACTGGCAGGCAGTGTAATTTGCTCCAGATAGAGCTGGAACGAGCCATAGATCTCAATCACAGTTTGGTGAAACTATCGAAAGTAGTGGACTGGCAGCAAATGGAAAAATTGTTCGGCGCGACCTGTTGCAGCGATAACGGCGGCCAAAGCATTCCATGGTAATCCTTATGCCGGGCACACCCTGTCGGACGCGCCTGATCAGATAAGCTACCTGGCCGGATCGCCTGAGCATGCTCTTGTGGATATGGGTTATCGTGGCCATGGCTATGACGGAGGCATTGAAGTCTACGCAGACAAACGCAGACGAGGCATAACAGCAAAGACCTTGTGACGCCGGATGAAAAGGCGGGCGGCAGTGGAACCAGGCATTGGCTACTTTAAAAAAAACTACAGACAGAATGAACCGCAACATCCTTAAAGGAGTTGAAGGCGACCGGGTAAATGCTATCCTGAGCGCCGTTTGCGCCTTATTTTTGGCCGGTCCTGTGTCCTTGCCTGGAAACAAGATGCTCTTTACCTTTGTCGTAACCGGATTTTTCAGTATCGACTATTTAATTCATTCTTTGCTCACGGTTTTCCGAAACCTGATCAGCCATCCCGGAGCGACCGTCCCTATGCGCAAACATCTTGCTGACATATTGATATGCCTGCTTATCTCCACCGTATGCCTGACTATCTATTATCAAACAAAAGATCACAGCTATATCCTTTATGATGACCCTAGCTTTTTGGACCCCAGCCTGAGAAATGGGGCTCCCTTAGAAAATATTGAGAGGGCCGCTTCCAGATCGTTTGGCTATGTGCCATACCTGTCCACCTTCCCTGCTGTGGTACGAATTATTCAATGGTCAATGGCCGGAAATGATATCGGCAAATTACACCTTTATTCCCTTTTTTGGCACCTGGCCAATTCCATTATGCTGTTCCTCCTGCTTCGGTTTTCAACGGGAATGGTTTACGAAAGTGGATTGTGCGCCATCCTGTTCACAGTCCATCCACTTAATGTTGAACCGGTCTGCTGGCTGTCGGGATTAAACGGATTACTGACTTGCTTTTTCCTGATGCTCATGTTTCTTTGTTATCTTTATTATATAAAACGTCCCACGCTGAAACGATATCTTCTTATGATACCCCCTTTCTCACTTGGAATATTATGCAAACCCACGATTGCAATAGCACCTTTACTGTTGTTGCTTTTTGACTACTGGCCCTTTCAAAGGCTGGCAGCTACAACGCCGTCAAACACAATTACGAGGGATGATCATAAATTCAAAATCTACAGCCTGATTCTTGAAAAGCTACCATTGGCAGTCCTTGTTATCCTTTACCTGCTGACGAGCAGATTCCTTCTTGGCATGAAACATCAGCAATCCGAACATGTACTACCCGGTTTCCATCCCGGCGCAGTAGTACATCTTGCCAACCACCTGGCAAAAATTATATGGCCCACCGGGCTGACCATATGTCAACCACAGCCCCCCGAAGCTCCTTTATGGAAAGCGGTTATTATCATAATGATGATATTTGTCTCCTGCCTGCTGTCCTTTAAAGCGAGGCGTTCCCATAAATATATAATTACGGGATGGCTCTGGTTTATCACATCATTGTCACCCGCTATTCTAATGGTGTCTTTATCCGGCAGGCCCGCCGAGGACCGCTACTTCTACATACCGCTTATCGGTGTATGCATAATCTTTTCATTCGGAATAAGCGCCATGGCGACTGTTGCAAAAGGTTTAAAACCATTGGTATGGGCAGCAGCAGTACTTATAATATCCTTACTCATCCATCTTTCATACTTGCAGACAAAATATTGGAAAAACAGCATCACTGTCTTTAGTCATGCTATATCGTTATTCCCGGACAATATAAGAGCTCGTGCGAATCTCGGGGATGCGTTCCTGGAAAACGGGGATATCCGGGCCGCAATAGACAATTACCGACAACTCGTAAAGATAACCCCAAACAGCGCGGCAGCGCACACCATGCTGGCAAATGCTCTTGCACAAAACAACATGGATGATGCCGCACGTAATCATTACAAAAAAGCCATCAACCTGGCCCCTGACTACGTTTTTGCCTACCATGGTTTTGCTGATTTTCTGGCAAACAGGGGAGAACTGGATAATGCCATAAAATATTACCGCCTTGCCCTTAAAATCAGCCCATATCTTGTTCAGACACATAATAATCTGGCCATAGCGCTACTCAAAAAGGGAGAAATACAGGAAGCTGTCTTTCATCTGAAAGAGGCCATCAGGATAGATCCCGATTATAAAACGGCAAGAGAAAACCTGGAAGTCATTATCAAGCATGGAGTTACACCCGGCCGGTTTGGTGTCCATCCATAAACGGTCAAGTGGTCAGCGGTTCTCGGAATGTTTCACTATCCCCCTGTATACCTTTTCCAACCCAAGTTTAACAGGCGGTTTTAAAAAAAGCTGTAAAATCAATCTGTTATACGCCATATTTTTCTCAAGTGGCACTACAAAGTGGACGTTCTCTGATGTGAAGCTTTCAAACAAGCATTTTTTTAAATTATGGCACTACATTCCAATACTTACAAAATGCATTGACACGTATTTATATATATGATACGTTTTTATATAAATATACGTAACAGTGGAGGTGGGCCATGGCAAAAAAGATCACCATAAGCGTTCCTGACGACCTTTACGAGAAGATGTCAAAGTGGCGCGACTCGCTTAACTTTTCCAATGTCTTCCAGAAGGCTGTATCCACCCTTATCCAGAAAAAGGAGGATTTCCAGACCCGAATCAGGCAGGAACTGGATCAATCGGCCATCATAGAACGGCTGAGGGAGGAAAAGGCGCAATCTGAAAACAACTATTATGACGTAGGGCGCAAGGACGGTCTGAAATGGGCCAAAAGTGCGCATTACGACGACCTTCAATACGCACTGCACTGGGTGCCGGGCGACAACCCGACAAAAGACAGGGTGCTTGGCGATTATTTCAGACAGGTCATAGAAAAGGACGACATAATGGATTATGCCGTGGGAAGCGACTCTTTATGTCTCAACGAGTTTGCAAAGACATATATCAGCGGCTGGAAGGAGGGGGTCTCCGAGTTCTGGCAGGAGATCAGGGACAAGCTTTAATAAATATAGACCCTTGGCACCCGGTGAGTGATTGAGGACACAACCTCGTAGTTTATCGTTCCAAGCATCGACGCTATCTCATCAACAGCTATGGCTTGTCCGTCCTGCGTCCCGAATATCACCACTTCGTCTCCGACAGACACACCATCGACACCGCTGACATCAAGCACGGTAAGATCCATGCAGACCCGTCCCACGACAGGTGCACGCCTCCCTCTTACAAGCATCTGCCCCTTTGAGGAAAGCAGCCTGCTGTAGCCATCGGCATACCCCACTGAAACAACACCCAACGTGGTGGGTTTGCTTGTCTCATAGGTGGACCCGTAGCTGATCCTGTAACCGGCAGGCACGCTCTTTACCTGTACTATGCGTGATTTGAAAGACATGGCCGGCTTTAGATCAACCCTGCCCCGGTCAACCCCGGCCGATGGATAAAGCCCGTAGAGAGATATGCCTGCGCGCACCATGTCAAGATGCGTTTCAGGCATGTTGATAATAGCTGCGCTGTTTGCCGCATGCCTTACCAGTGCCGGTGCTCCGCCTGCGCCAACCCCATCTATGACACGCATAAACCTTTCAAACTGCAAACGCGTATAGGATTTGTCACTGCTGTCTGATGAAGCAAAATGGGTATAAATTCCCGTAACTTTGAGGCCTGGCAGCCTGATGATTGCCAGGGCCTTGTCTATTGCTTCTGATATGTTTGCCGAGCCCGGGCCGTTTGCATCAATCCCGAGCCTCCCCATGCCGGTATCGATCTTTACATGTACCCGAACGCTCATCTGCAAGGACTGTGCGGCCCGGGACAATGCCAACGCGTCGCTGTAGGAACAAACGGTCTGGTCACAGTTGTTTTTAACTATTTCACCGCACATGGACGGCGGAGTATAGCCAAGTACAAGGACAGGGGCATCCACCCCCCTTGCCCTAAGTTCAACGGCCTCACAAAGACGCGCAACCCCAAGGGCCGATGCCCCGTTTTCCAAGGCCGCTGCCGCAACCTCAGACATGCCGTGCCCGTATGCATCGGCCTTTACCACGGCCATCAGGGTGCATTGTGGCCCAAGCAGCGACTTCACCTGCGCAACATTGTGCGCAACCGCTTTCAGGTCTATCTCTGCCCATACTGGGAAATCGTTCAAAAACCGCCTCCGGTTTTAAAGAGCCTGTATTAAAAGCCCGATACGTCTTGCTGTTTGAATGTTAAAAATTCCAGATTGCACAAAGGTTTCAAAGGGCCGTTTCATCTGAGCCCTGACAGAAGTTTCTTTATCTCTTTCCCTGTAAGATAGCGCCACTTTCCCTCCGGCAGATTCCCTATGCCGATGTTTGCCACACGAATTCTTCTTAGCAGAACCACCCGGTTGCCAAGCACCTCCACCATCCTGCGGATCTGGCGGTTACGGCCCTCCTTCAGGGTGATCAGGAACCGGTTGTCTGCAATACGCTTTACCCGTGCAGGCCTTGTTTTCCTTCCAAGAATCATTATTCCGGATCTCATCCTGTTAAGGTCCCTGTCTGACAGGGGCGCTGCCGTTGTAACATCATACTCCTTTTCATGACCGAATGAAGGATGTGACAAGCGCTGGTGCAGGGAACCGTCATTTGTAAGCAAAATCAAGCCGCACGAGTCTTTGTCCAGCCGACCCACAGGATAGACCCGCGACTCCACATCCACAAGATCCAGTACGGTTGTTTCCCCTTTCTGGAAACAGCTTGTAACATAACCGGGGGGCTTGTTTAGTGCTATGTAGACCGGGCGCTGGGCAAGGGTAACCCGGACACCGTTGAAGGTTACGACATCTTTTTCAGGATCGATCTTTGTCCCCAGCCTGGTAACAATCTCGCCGTTTACCGCAACCCTGCCTTCAGCTATATGGAACTCGGCTCTCCGCCTCGAACAAACGCCTGCTGCTGAAAGAAATTTATGAAGGCGCACGGCATCTCCCTCCGCCTGGGCCTGGTAAATCTGACCTTCCTGACATCACGACCTGTAATCGGAGTTTATTTTTACATATTCAGTTGAAAGATCACAGGTGAGAACCCGTGCCTCTCCCGCCCCCCCTGTCTTCAGGTCGATAAGCAGTGTTATCTCATTCCTCTTTAAAACAAGGCCGGCCTTTTCCTCCGCAGGCAGGCCGCATCCCAGCCCATTGCTAACCACCTGGACCTCATCAAAAAATATATCTGTGGACTCAGGCATTATATTGGCGCCTGACCTGCCTATGGCCGCCATGATCCGCCCCCAGTTTGCATCCTCCCCAAAAAATGCGGTCTTGACAAGGCTTGAGTTTGCCACAGCATCAGCAACAAGCCTGGCATCCGGCGCTGAACATGCGCCACGGACACGGACGTCTATCAGCTTTGTCGCACCCTCGCCGTCTTTTACCATAAGCCGGGCAAGATCCATAAGAGTCCGGTCAAGCGCCCTGCAGAAGCACTTCTTCTCGTCATCGCCTGAAATTCTGGCCTTGCCAGCTCCGTTTGCCATGATAATCACGGTGTCGTTTGTGCTTGTATCCCCGTCAACGGTTATAGCGTTGAATGATTTGTCCACTGCAACAGCAAGCGCTTTTGACAGGAATTCGGCATCCGCCTTCAGGTCGGTGCAAACAAAACAGAGCATGGTCGCCATGTCAGGTCTTATCATGCCCGCGCCCTTTGCAACTGCGCAGATGGTAAACTCCTCACCTCCCGGCATCTTCTCATGCACGGTCGCAACCTTGGCAAACCGGTCGGTGGTCATTATGCTTTTCGCAAAGTCCTGCAGGGAACCGTAGGACAACTTTTTAACCAGGTTCGGGACCGCCCGTTCTATCACTTCAACAGGGAGCGGAACACCTATAACACCGGTCGAAGCGACAAGCACGAAAGCCTCATCCACTCCCAAGGCATCGGCAACAATGCGCGTCATTCTTTCAGCGTCACGCATCCCGGCCTCGCCGGTGCAACAGTTGGCATTACCGCTGTTTACAACAACCGCGTGGCAAAGGCCATTGACAACGCGCCTTGCAGTGAGGACCACAGGCGCCGCCTTGACCAGGTTCTTTGTAAAAACAGCGGCAACAGATGCAGGATTTTCCGAAAATATCAGGCCAAGATCCTTTTTCCTTCGGCCCTTTATCCCGGCGTAAACTCCGCTCCATTTATACCCTTTGCACACCACCCGATCCAAAATCAGCCTCCTTTTTCAACCTTTCAGCCCAACCCCGGGGAATAAGCCCGCCACGAGAAACCGGCAGCAAAAACCGACTTTGCGATCTATCCCTATATTTTTACCACACCCCATCGCTTTACGTCCATTGCTATTTTATTTCCCAAAATCCACGAGAATCGGTTCTTGATAAAGTTGTCTTGAGAAACAACAGTAGATCATTGCTGCCCTCCAAAACGCCCTTTTCGATTTATAACCGCTTGAATCTATTATCACCAGCTCTAAAATCAAAAAAACAGGGCACCTGATATGGTTGACAGTTGTCAGGAAAAAGACAGGTTTACCTTCCAACTGTTTGCAGCGGTCCTTGTCGTGGATTGATCCCAAGGCGTCCAAAGAGGCGGAACCGGTATTGCGACGGTTGCTCACCCTGATATTCGCGGGCTGGTTACCGCCTGACTATGTTTCGTCGCGGAGCTGCCTCAATCCAATTTCGGGTTCTCGACGTTAGGAGGTTGATATCATGCATGGCAACGAGATTCTGACTCTTGGTCTGGGTTTGCAGGAACCATGGAAAATCATTGGCCAAAATCTGGAAACGGACAAACAACCCCATGTGCTGCGCTTAACTGTTAAAGCCGACAGAGGTGCGAAGTTTCCGTATCCTGTGTGCGGCCGTCTATGCAAAGCCCATGACTTCAAAACGATGACTTGGCGGCATCTGAACTTTTCCCAACATCACTGCTATATTACTGCCGAGGTACCGAGGGTTCGGTGCCATGGGCATGGCGTTAAACGTGTCAAGGTTCCGTGGTCCAGGAAAGGCAGCCGCTTTACCCTTGACCATGATCCGATCCTGGAACCGATGTTCAATGCGTTAGAAATTCTTGTACGACACAAAAACCAAATTGCGACCCGCTGAAATTCCGGCCACAGCAATGCCCGCATAGAAGGGCTCAACAGCCTCTTCCAGGCCGCAAGAGCCCGTGCTCGGGGATACCGCAATACTACAATGTTTATTACCATGATTTACTTGATCGCAGCTTCAATTAATATTTTACTGAAAAATCCACATGAAACGTCGAAGAGCCTAAATTCAAGTTTTTATCAATCAAAAAAGGTGGTTTGGGGATTTGTTTTGGACAACAATGAGACCGGATAGTGCGATAAAATAAAAAAACGGAATGCGGACAACATATCACCGCATTCCGTTTTTAATTTTAAAGCCCGCCGGACCTTGCTATGAAACCTTCTCAATAAGCAGGGCACCACCGTTTCCAAAAGCACCACACAGGGAAGCAAGGCCGTACTTGGCGTCCGGAACTTCGGTTTTCATCACGTTCATCAGGGTGATTACAATACGAGCGCCGGACTCTCCCAGCGGATGGCCAAGGGCAAGAGCGCCGCCCCACATGTTCACCTTTTCAAACGGAGCGTTTTCATTGTCGAGCTTGAGCTCACGGATGCAGGCAAGAGACTGGCTGGCAAACGCCTCGTTGAGTTCAATCGCCCCTATATCATCCGGGCCAAGGCCCGTTCTCTCGAACAGCTTCTTTACTGAAGGAACCGGTGCCATTCCCATGATGGTGGGATCGCAACCGGCAAGAACCCCATAGTTGTATTTGTATGTATAGGAAAGACCAAGTTCGTCGGCTTTCTTCCTGCTCATCAGCAGCATACAGCAGGCACCCTGGGTCAGCGGGGATGAAGTGGCAGCTGTGACAACACCGTCAGGCTTGAACGGTGATTTCATAGTAGCCATCTTCTCCGGGTCCACCTTATCGCGAATCCACTGGTCATGCTCCACCAGGAACTCGTTGCCTTCCTGGTCGACGCCCATGACGGGTATTATCTCGTTTTTGAATTTTCCTGCGTCACGAGCCTCCTTGGCCTTCTTGTTCGACCATATGGCCATGTTTTCCATATCCTCGCGGGATATGTTATACAGCTCGGCCACCTTTTCCGCGGTTGCGCCCATAGGGAACTCCAGGAGGTTGTAGCGGTTGAACAGCCTTGGAGGAAAATCCATGTTGGCGCCCATGGCGACCTTTTCCATGTCCTCCACACCGGCCGCGATCATGATATCCGCCTCACCTGTCATGATGGCCCTGGCAGCGTGCATTGTGGCCGACATTCCTGACGGGCACTGGTTGGTAATGGTGTTGCTGGGAACGCTTTCGGGATAACCGCCTGCAAGCCAGCCAAGTCTGCCGATATCGTTCTGCATGCCGGAGATGTTGGCGCAGCCTACAAAAACCGCATCCACATCTTCAGGCTTGACAGCCTTGTTCCTTTCAAACAGCCCATCGTAAACAGCCGTCAGGAGCTCATCAGGCCTCTTGTTTCTGAACCATCCCTTTTCAGCATGGGCCCTGCCGTTCGGTGTTCTTACACCATCGATAATTACACATTCTTCCATAACAGCTTTCTCCTCAACTCTTTGTGTTTTAAGTATTAAGAACTTCTGCAAATTCCTGTTGTGCCATCTTGCGGATCTCTTTTTTGTTCAGTTTCTGCACTTCCGTCAATGGAATGGCATCTACTATCTTAACGGCCTTGGGGACCGCGTACTTTGCAACTCTTTCTTTCAGAAAACCGATTACATCATCCGGTGTGAGTTTATCCTTGTACTCCTCGGTGGGCTGGACATATACCACTACCCGCTCACTTCCTTCCCTCTGTGGATCGGGAACGCCCACGGCCGCCCCAAGTTCAATACCGGGATGACTGCAAAGTATATCATCGATCTCCCTGGTATAGACCTTGTATCCTGAAACGTTGACCATATCCTTTGTCCGGTCGACAATATAAAAGTAACCGTCCTTGTCAACCGTAACAACATCACCTGTGTGTATATAGCCATCCTCATCCATGCCGCTGCCAGGTTCCGGCCAGTACCCAAGCATGCGTTGCGGCCCCTTGAGGCACATCTCGCCGCGCTTGCCGGCGATTATATCATCAATACTGAGAGGTGCCCCTGTATCCACATCAACAAGCAGAACCTCGGTGTCCGGGAAGGGAATACCGACAGCTCCTCTTTTTTCCGGGATCGACTTGCCGCTGCTCCTTTTCTTGCTGGTACGGTCAACGGCAAACGCAATAACCTTGCCAAACATCTTGCCCACGGTCACGGGCCCCAGCATCCGCAAAAGACGGTTGGCCGCCGCAGATACGCCTGGTAATCCAAGGATAGCGCTGTTTATCCGCTGGGGCACCCTGCCCCCTGCCAGCCTGAGCAAAAAAGAGGGATTCAGGTGTGTATTCGGAGACATCTCCGAAAGTCCGTACCCTTCCATTATGGCCCCCTTGGACTTCTTTTCAAACTGCTCCTGGGTAGTCGGCGGCAGCGGGGCCGAGCCTGAAATGCCGAGTATTCCTATGCCTTCGAGCTCCTCCTTTGCGATATTGAGAAACTGAGTAGGCACCCCCATCTGCATCAGCGGCCGGTACTTTTTTATCATCTCGGCCATGGTCCTGGTGTCCCTGGCATCGTTTATGAGTATCTGGTCAGCGCCTAACATGGTCATGAGATGCATTATCAGGTGACCGTACGAGTGAAACATGGGGAGCCCCAAAAGCACAGAAACAGCGCCCCGTATCACCCTGCTGGCCGCGCCCTGGACCCATGAAGACTGCATGCTGTTGGCGTAAATATTCCGGTGGGTAAGCATACAACCCTTGGGAAGACCAGTGGTTCCTCCGGTAAACAGAAGCAGCTCAAGGTCCCTTTCGACATCCAAATCCACGTGCGGCGGGTTTGGCGATGCATTGGCTATAAGATCTGCCATCCACGCCGCTTTTGGAATTTCAAGAGCAGGCCTTGAAGATGGAGGGTTTAAAGAGTAATCGTCCAGTTTCGTAACTATTAAATGCTCTATGCCGGTCCTTTTCATGACATCAGTAGCTATGTCAAGATACTCATCCAGGCAGATCAGAGCCCTGGGCGTGCCCTTGGTAAACTTATGTTCAAGGGTGCTTGCAGGTTCAAGCGAGCTGCTTGGGATCTGGACAAGACCGGCCTTTGCTATGGCGTAATCGGCGATCACGAACTGGATGCTGGTAGGCAGTATGGTGGCTACCCGTTCCCCTTTGACAAGCCCCATCTCATGAAGGGCCGATGCAAGCCTGTCCGCATGCTCCTTAACCTCGGGATAGGTCATCTTGAAATTGTTTTGGATAACGCCGGTTTTTTTATGTTCCGCCGCCGCATCGTCAAGGATATTCCCTACGGTCTTGTCGGGATAGGGCTTGAGTGTTTCGGGAATGCCAAAAATCCTGTACTCTTTAAACCACGGCAACTCTTTGCTCAAATTTGTTCCTCCATTACAGTGTCAGCGGGTTTGAAACCGTTTTTGTGCCCCATGCATGGACAGTTCTGGCACAAAAGCGCATGCATGTTTTTGTAAAAGGTCTATTTAGCACATATGGAATTTGCAAGACAACCTTAATTTAAAAAAAGTTTACCGGCGGCGCAAAACCTGCGCCACCGGCAAACACGATCAAGGTATATCAGGTAAACAGGGGCTGGGTCCGCATTGCAAACGCCATGTCTCCCTCTATCTGCATGCCGCCGGACATGAACAGGTTGACCGGGTTGGTCTCCTTTTTCACAAGGGCGATGGAGTCGGATGTTTTCATCTTGAAAACCGCGCTCGGGGTTTCAGAGCCGTTGAACACGGTTTTTATGGACACGGTGCTGCCATCATCGTTGGACAGCTCAGCCACGAAGCTGCCCTTGAGCTCCTTGAGCGTGTCATACTTGGTCTTGTTCAGGTCACTCTGGATCCCAAGCAGCATGTCAAGGCTGTTGGTATCGATCATCTTCTGAAGGTCTTCCTTGCTGATGCTCATCCTCACCATGGGATTGTCAAGATCGCCCTCTTTTACGTCAAAGTCAGTCCCGTTTTTCACAACATAGGAATACTTGTCGCCGGAAACTTCAACTACCATAGTAAACTCGGTGCCGGCAAGCTCGGCGGCTGCACCGTTCTTTTCGATCATCTTTTTTGCCATGTTGGGTGAAAAATCCAAAAGAAGGTCCTTTATGCTTATATCCTTGGGAATGTCCATGTTCTGTCTCCTTAATTTTAATTTTTGGATTATCCTTATTTAAAAAATCTTCGTTGCCATAAAATCCCGCACGCGTCTTTTGATAAAACATGGTTTCAAACCTTCTGCCACCTTACCAAAAGGTGGGTATCATCAAAAACCTGCTGCCGCGACATCACCTCCTTCCAGGCCACAAACCGCTTGAATCTGGCCCGCATATTTGCGAAAATTAATTTTTTAGCAGGTTAGCCTGCAAGCGGCTCATGGTTGACACCCTGTTTTTTGTTTTTTTATGTTGTTATAAAGAAACTGACATGTCAGTTTTATTATAAATTGCAATGAATGTCAAGCAGGAAAAACATAAAATGCCACAAACCGGTTTAAAAATTTACGTGTACGGCCTAACCACTTAAAAACAAAAGAAAGAGATCGTCATGAAAGGTGAAAAACGAAAACAGCTGATACTTGATTGTGCAAAGAAACTGTTTGCAAAACAGGGGTTTTACAGGACACAGATTTCGGATATCGTGCGCGAAATTAACATAGCAAGGGGAACGGTGTATCAATACTTTGCCAACAAGGAGGAGATATTCATCTGCCTGCTTGAGGATGCCTACAGCAAGTGGGAAAAAGCCATATACGACGCTGTTGAGCTTATAAACCTGAAAACAATAACTCCGGTTGAATATTTCCGGCTTAGAATAAAAACCACGTTGGATTTTTTACTGGCTGATCCCGATATATGTGAAATAGTTATGTCAATGGGGTTCGGACTGCCCGAAGGACTGGAAAAGGCGACCCGAAAGCTTGAAGAAAAGATAAGAGATATAGCGTTAAACGATTTCAAACTGGGCCTGCACAACGGATATATCCGTGAAAGCATAAACACACTGCATGCCGCAGAGATGATAGCAGCAGCGGTGTTGAGGTCTGCCTACTACTTTCAGAATAATAAAAAGGAGGAAAAGCAGATAGATAAAATAACAGACGAGATCGTAAACCTGTTTGCTCCGGGAATATTCACAGCCGACGTCCTGGCAGCTTTAAGCTGATATTCAATGTTCACCGGATCCGGTTCCACCTGCCCCAGCCAGAGTTCCACCTCTCCCGCCATGTTCAGCCATACAAGAAGCATATCATCCGCAACAGTCCGAAAAGCCGGGGGCAGGCTGTGATGGCATTTTCCTTATTCAGAGAGTGTCCCCTTCTTTATCACGTTTTTGCCGTATTTTTCCTCTATCTTTGCCACAAACCTTTCTATTTTTTCCCACCTGCTGTCCCTGTCCGCCTCCTGCGCAAAAAGGTCAAGCTGTATGCCGGGTGCGACAAAAACCAGCCTTGAAACCCCAAGGCCTATCAGCCTGACCGAATGTTTAAGCGGAGCCTTTCGGAGCAGCCTGACCGCCTCCCGGTAAATAGCGTTTGCTGACTGCACGGAATTTTCCAGGGTTACCTGCCTGCTGATCTCCTTGAAATTGGAGTATTTCACCTTCAGGGAAACAACACGCGCCCTTGCGCCTGCCTTATGGAGCTGCCTTGATATATCTTCTGAATGACCAAGCATGTATCTTTTCAACAGGCCGATATCAGCCGTGTCACGCGGCAGGGTAGTCTCGGAGCTGACAGACTTCGGCAGGCCGCCCGGAGAGACCTCCGACCTGTCCTGCCCCATTGCCATGAGCCTGAGCCGCATGCCCTGCCTGCCGAGTTTTTTCACAACCAGCTCTTCGGGCACCCTTGCCAGATCGCCCAGCGTTTCAACTCCCAACAGGGCCAGCTGTTTCTGTGTCACCTTTCCCACACCCGGCACTTTTTCGATCGGGAGATTTTCAATAAACGCCTGCACATCTCCAGGAAGAATAACCGTAAGGCCGTCCGGCTTGTTCATCCCGGAGGCTATCTTGGCAAGAAACTTGAGCGGAGCCACCCCCACCGAGCAGGTGATGCCGATATCCCCTGCAACCCTTTTTTTTATCTTTCCTGCGATCGTCTCCGGGCTTCCATGCAGGTGCCTGCATCCCGATACATCCAGATATGCCTCGTCTATAGAAACCTGCTCCACGAGTGGGGAAAACATCGACAGTATCTCCATGACCCGGCCTGATACCCGCCTGTAACGTTCCATCCTCGGCGCAACAACCACGGCATCCGGACACAGCGAAAGCGCCTTTGAAAGGGCCATGGCCGACCGCACTCCAAAACTCCTTGCCTCATAGCTTGCCGCCGCAACCACGCCCCGGCATGAGTTCTTTCCCACAACAACGCACCTGCCACGCAGCTGTGGGTTATCGAGCTGCTCGACCGAAGCAAAAAACGCATCCATGTCAACGTGAAGAATCATCCTGCATCTCCACCGTTTGTGCCGTTCCCACGCCCAAACGCCCCGATCCTGAACCTGATCACCCTGTCGAAGCTGCCCGCCTTTTCCCCGGCACCCGGCTCAAACGTACGCTCAACAAAAACGCAGCCACCCTCCCTGTCAACAATGATTACCGAAGAGCAGCGGGTACCGTAAACCGGAGAACGGACAAATATAGAAGAAAGCACCCTTTCCCATTCCATGCCAACGCCCGTGTCAGGAAGCATGGAGTCAGGCGGTCGGGCGGTATCACTCAAAACAGCCAGAACATCCTCTATTCCAACAGGGCCGTCCCCGGACAGTATCTCCAAAAGCCTGTTTTTACCGGTTTCCACCTTGGGCCACGGCGTGTCCATCAGATGGTTGGAAAGCCCGTGGATGCCCGGCGAAAGCTCATGAACACCGCGTTCAACATTTGAATAGTAATAGACACCTTCCATGTCGCCGGCGACAAGGTTAAACCCGTTGTATGCCTTGCCCCTGTCTTTTAACAAAAGCAGGTAATCCCTGGGTGATACAGAGCCAACGAGGAAATCTCTCACCAGGGTTCCCCGTGAAGGAGCGGACGGATCGATGCTGCGCGGATCCCTGAAATTCGTCACTGCAGCAAACCTTCCGGCAGTTGTGATGCCAAGCCACGTTCCGCCGGCCTCCATATCCCTTCCTGCGGCCACCTGCGGATAATCTTCCCAGAAATCAAGCGGAGACGCAGGACGGTCGTAAAATTCATCACGGTTTGCCGCAATTATAAGCGGATAATCCGGGCGGCATCTGTTTGCGATAAAAACGATACACATGACAATATTATATACCGCCTTGCGTTTTTAAACCAGAACAGTTCCCGTCCATAAAATGGCCTTTTTTGCAAACCTGGGTGTCAAACCGCATTTTTCGCCAAAGAAAACAGTGCCATAGGTACACCGTTGACAAAAATACGGGACAAAGCATTAACATGGCCACACCGTTTTTTTGGGTTGACTTTTGGATTGAATTTTCTTAAACATACTTCACTGGAAACCGGGCACGAACCGGGAGGCAAAGAGTGCAAAAAAAAATTTTGCCTGCCGAACGGCGTCTGGAACTTGAATGCTCCCCAGTAGCTCAGTCGGCAGAGCAGGTGGCTGTTAACCACCGTGTCCGTGGTTCGAGTCCGCGCTGGGGAGCCATAAACGAATGCAACCGCTTTCCTAACCGGTTGTTTAACAGATAGAGCCCCGCATCAGCGATGCGGGGCTTCGTTGTTGTTAGGGCAGTGATTTCATAAGGTTGCGTTTATACATCCCCGGCTGCATTCTCCGTTCTCCGCCAAAAAGCCTGTTTCATGTCCAGCGCCGAATATTTAACCTGAAATTCGCCTTTGGCCCCCGAAACGAACGCGAAATTCTCCGATTCCCTGCCTGCCGAAGCCTCGGCGCAGGCAGGTCCGTTTTTCGAGTCGGCTTGTTTAACAGGGTGGTTGCACACGGGCAACCATGTGGTACTCGGAAAACGGTCAATCTCTCTTCAAGAGGCCGGTTTCGGCCGGACAGTTCGTCATCGACAAGACCTTCTACGAGGTTCTGGCCGGTATCGATAACCGCACAACGTTTCTGCTCGGCCACACACGCTGGCGCACCCGCGGGGATGAACGGATCAACCGCAACAACCACCCGACATTCCATTGCGGATTTCGGATTGGGGATTGCAGATTATTTGCGTGCTCGTGCGGTTCTTATGGAGGCAACAACCATTGAAAGGATTTCGTTTGCTTCGTTTTTCATGCCGACCAAGCGCTTTTCGTCCATCAATCCGGCTTCGACGATCAGCTCCATCCAGTAGATGGATTCATCGCATTCCTCTTCGACAATGGCCATTTTGGCGACAAAGTCGGCGGGAGATTTGGCGCGGCAGACGGCGCGATAGTTCGCCCCGACCGAGGTGCCGCATCGAAGCAACTGGTTTCCGATCACCTTCGCGGTCTGGTTTTTCGGCAATGCTTCCACCAACCGGATTACCCTGATCACGAATGCCTTGGTTCTATTTTTGAACTCTTCAGCATTCATGAAGTAACTATATGCAATTTCCGTTCAATCCACAATCGCAAATCCGAAATCCGCAATTGATTGCGGGGCTGCTGGAATCATGACCGGTTCTGCCGGGGAGTCCTCTCCGTGGAGGACGCGGTCGTCCGGGGTCGCCTGTACGAGATGCCCTCCGGCATTCCCGTCCTGCAGGTCCCGGAAAGCGCCACAGCGGGCGACTGGGCTTCCGTGCACGGGGAGCTTCTCACCTTCGACGACCACGAGTTCCGCCTTTCCGCCATCGACCGCCTTGAGGGCTTCCACCCGGGCGGTCCGAGTCTCTACAGACGGGTCCTGGTTCCGGTATGTATAAGGCAGGAGGTCGTTTTGGGAGCGTGGGCGTATGCCGAAGAATCTGAGCAACGTTTTCACCGCCTTCTGCTGGATGGAAGGTGGCCGTCCTGAAACTCCATCAAGGGCCAATCGTAAAATCTCCTTTGCATTTCATGTTCCACTTGCTATAATACTCGCTACTGTATTTGCAGGAAGGCTCTTGGTCTGCCATCAAGCGGTGAGGTGCGATTACATGATTTCGCGTGAACGGAATTATCCGGCTTTGGTGAAAGAAGTCCGAAGACAACTTGCTTTGAGCCAGGAAGGCCTGGCTCGGGAACTTGGCGTCAGTTACACCACCATCAACCGGTGGGAGAACGGACAATCACAACCTTCAAAAATGGCCAAGGTCCTGTTTGACTCATTCTGCGAAAAGAT
>MZGQ01000050.1 GCA_002085115.1 Desulfococcus sp. 4484_241 | reverse complement strand
CCCCTGTTCTCCTTATGCCGAAGCAGCACTATGCGGCTGTCCTCTCTGGCCCGTGCTTCAACCACGCCGGCAGTGTCATCTGTGCTTGCATCATCTACCACCACTATATGGTCGATCCACTCAGGCAGGGATGTCAGGACATCTGGAATCTGTGTCTGCTCGTTGAATGCCGGTATAACAACGCATACGGTTTTGTCTTTATACATATTGTCAGCCAGTGCCGGGATTGTTGCAATGCTAAAAGAATTATAATACGATACCTTAACCATATAGACGGTCACGTTTTTTTTCAAGGGTTTTGTCCGATCCGGGGCAAGTTGTGGGATATTACAATGGTTGAAGATTTCGACAAGCTGTTTTCTCCAAAGAAGATATGTCATCTGCTGGTCTCCAGGGGGATGATTTCCGCTCAAAGTGCCAAGGATATATTGAAACGGAATGATTCCATAAAGGCGAAGCTTGAAAAAACCCAAAAAGCGCGCATTGCCGCGGCCCCACCCGGAGTGAGAATCAACAATCCCATTACCATAGTCGATGTCATTGCATCGCTTGGATTGTCAAGAGCCGATGCCGAGACCGGTGAGGTGGATGAAGAGGCGATTTTCCAGGTGCTCGCAGAGGAGTGGGGCGTGCCGTTCAAGAAGATAGATCCCCTGGACCTGGACCTTGAGCTTGTGACCAACACCATCCCGCGCTCTTTTGCAATGAACTATCTGGTGTTGCCCATTGCAGTTAAGGACCGTGAATTGATAGTCGCCACTCCCAATCCATTCAACACATCTGTTATGGATGACATCTCCCGTGTCGTTCATATGAGAGTAAGGCCTGTAGTAAGCACAAAGTCCGATATAATACGCACGATAAACGAGTTCTTCGGGTTCAAGAAATCGATAGCTGCTGCAGAAACACAGTTCACGGCGCCGACCGTGGATTTAGGGAACCTTGAGCAGTACGTTAACCTTGCCGGGGAGGGCGACCTTCCATCCAACGACAGCCATATAGTAAACGCGGTAAACCATCTTTTTTCCTACGCCCTTGACCAGCGCGCAAGCGACATCCATATAGAGCCCAAGCGGGACACAACATTGGTAAGGATGCGGATCGACGGCGTTTTGCACACTATATACAAGATACCCAAAAAGGTTCATTATGCCATTGTAAGCCGCATAAAGAACATGGCCAGGCTGGATATGGCGGAGAAGCGCAGGCCTCAGGACGGCCGCATAAAGACCGACAAAGGCGGGACAGAGGCTGAGATCAGGGTTTCCACCGTACCGGTTGCATTCGGGGAAAAGGTGGTCATGCGTATAATGGACCCCGACATTCTTTTTCAGCCTCTTGACAAGCTCGGTTTTACCGCAGAGGAGATAAATATATACCAGCAGATGGCAAACAGGCCTTACGGTATAATACTTGTATGCGGCCCCACCGGCAGCGGCAAATCAACGACCCTTTATTCCACGCTCAGGTACCTTTCAACACCGGCAGTGAACATAACAACGGTTGAAGACCCTATAGAAATGGTGCATGAGGATTTTAACCAGATAGCGGTACAGCCGGGCGTGGGAGTTACATTCGGCTCGATACTGCGCAACATACTTCGTCAGGACCCTGATATAATAATGATCGGAGAGATGCGGGATCTTGAGACAGCCCAGAACGCCATACAGGCAGCATTGACGGGCCATTTGGTGCTCTCCACGCTTCACACCAACGATGCCCCTTCTTCGATCATAAGGCTTCTTGATATCGGGGTCCCTCATTTCCTGATCCAGGCAACACTGGTAGGTGTTGTTGCGCAGAGGCTTGTAAGGAAAATTTGCCCTTATTGCAAGGAGCCGTTCGAGATGGATGTTGCCGAGTTCGAGGCCATGGGGGTTCACACGGGAAAGCGTGGAAAGATCAGGCTGTACCGCGGCAAAGGATGTTCAAGGTGCAGAGGCACCGGCTACAAGGGGAGAACAGGTATTTTCGAACTGCTTCCATACACCGAGTCGATAAAGGAATTGACACGTCCAAATGCCGATGTTGCAAAGATACACGCCAAGAGCAGGGAGGAAGGCATGGTCACCCTCAGAGAGGCGGCAATCAAAAAGATGCTCCGTGGCGAGACCACATACCAGGAGGTTCTCAGGGTAACCTGGGCCTGAGCGTTTCCAGAATCGTAAAATGACAATGATAAGCAGAAGACACTGTCAGGATGAGTCACCTGGTGCGGCTGGCATTGTTCTGCATGAGGCCCCGGGTTGCACACTTTTGTAACAGCGCGTTATCACGGCTGTTGATGTTGTTTCCCTGGTAAGCAGGACAAAAAGGTCGCCATATACGACCGGCTGCAGCTTCATCTCATTCCCGTTCAGTTCACCAGTCTGCCTGTAGTATATTTCAAGCTTTTGCCCGGGCTGTATTCCGTCTTTTGCGCCCTTGTCTATGAATACTATAGTGTTGTCCCCGAATATTTCATTGTGGTCTTCGGAGCATATTATAGTGCAGTTAATTCCGTTGGGGGCATCTTTCACCTCGATTTCACGGGGTCTTTTATCAAGGGGCATTAAACGGTCGCCAACGCCGATTTCCCGGAAGGAGTGCGTTATTTTTGCAACAATATAACCAGGAGGTGTTGCTGTTACTTCGGCTATGCCTGCAATAAAATACTGGTGCCCGACATACTCTTCGGTCACCGGGTGTTTTACAGGGACAGGCGGTTTGTATATATAATATGTATTACCTATGATAAACGGTTCTTTCCCGTTTTGCCTGATATATACAACATCCCCCTGTGCAAGCAGATCACGTGCATCCCCTTCCACCTTGAATATCTCCCCGGTGTTGTAAGGATCGATATATTCTTTTGCCCAAAAACCCTTTTCGGGAAGTTTTTGGATAAATCCTACTTTGTTTATGGGAGGATATGAGTAATAAACAGCCACCTTTTTCTTGGCCGGGGGTTGTTCTTCCGGTTCCGGCGCCCGAACTTCCTCTTTGGGCTCTGCAGGGGTCGGCGGCGGTGTCACTTCCTTGTCTCTTGCTACTATCGGTGGCGTTTTTTGATAAAGGCGTATCCGCTGGCCGGGATAGATAAGATGGGGGTTTCTGATATTGCTGTTCTGGCCCCACATTGCCGGCCACTCCCATTCCGAATCGTAGAATTTTTTTGAAAGGCTCCAGAGGGTGTCCCCCTTTTTCACCGTGTAGTAAAATCCGGGTTCATACTCCTCTTCATTATTATTAGCTGTTTCCGGATGGTCTGCCTTGCCATCTGATACACCGGTACTGCTGGTTTCTGCAGAGACCGAGCCTGATTCACCGGATCTGTCGGCAGTTTCTGTTGCCGTCGGCATTGTTCCGGGATTGTCTGCGGCTGCCTTGTTCTTCAGGCCGCCTGCATCGGCGGTTTTGTCCGTTTCCGGCCTGTCTGCCGTTCCGGTTGAATTAACGCCTATTGCCATATCGGCTCCACCCTGGTCCTCTGCAATGGCTGCCGGAACAAAAGCAGCTGCCAGGATAATCGTTATTGCAGCGATCATTATAAACGGCAAAAGATTTTTTTTCTTTGGCATAAGGCACCTATTTGTGGATTGTGCTAAATACGGCTCCAAAATTTATATGTTTGCTGATAATAAAAACCCCGTTATTACCGGTATAGCCTACATTCAGTTTGGGTTTATTGTCAAGTTTTTAGTTTTTTTGGCATGTTGTGGATGTTTGCACAGATATTTTCCTCAAGCTCAATCCGTTACCAAACAACGATACCGCCCAGCCCCCATTTAAATTTTTACCAGGGCACATGCTCAAGAACGATCCTGTTTTTCAGAATGAGCTGTGCGGTTGCCCTGAACCGGTCTGTAATATCCGACACGAAAAAACGGGCCTTCCCGTTTTTTGACAAACAGGAGTCTATTTGGGGATTTTCTGTTATAAACCGCTTAACCTCGTTGGCGACGGCAGTTGACGAGTCTATTACTGTTACACGCTTTCCGATTTTCTGTCCGATTATGTCTTTTAGTATGGGGTAGTGTGTACATCCCAGTATCAGCGTGTCTACCTGCCGGGTTTTTAGCGGATGCAGGTATTTTTTCACTATCATCCTGGTTTCAGGTTTTTTAAGCCATCCCTCCTCCACCAGTGGAACCAGCAGCGGACATGCCCTGGAATAGACTCTGGCGTCCGGGCGTCTTTCCAGTATTTTTTTTTCATATACATTGCTGTTTATGGTTGCCCTGGTTCCTATCACGCCAATTGTACCGGTCCTGGAGCGGGCTGTTGCAAGATCGACGGCAGGGGTTATCACTTCAAAGACCGGCTCGTCAAAGCTTGCACCGATCGTTTCCGTTGCCACGCTTGACGCAGTGTTACAGGCCATCACGATTATCCTTGCGCCCTTTTCCAGCAGGAACCCGGTGTTCTGCATGGCGTATTTTACCACCGTGCCGGGGCTCTTGGTGCCGTATGGCGTTCTTGCAGTGTCACCAAAATAGATGATGTCGTAACCGGCAAGTTCGGTCATTATGGCGCGTGCCACGGTCAGCCCGCCAAGCCCTGAATCGAATATACCGATCATGTCAAGCTCTTCCCTTTCTGGCTCTGCCGGGCCGGAGTGGCTGCGGGGCTGTCGGGTTTTTCATTTTCAAGATGGCGCTTGACGATTTCACGGATGGTTTCAGGCGGTACATCTGTTCTCATCCCCGGGCACATCGAGGCCATGATCTCCCAGTTTCTTACATCCACGAGAACGCTTTCTATATACGGCCATGCCCTGCACATGCGCGGCTTAACCGGGTGTATGGAACAAAGCCCGTTCCAGAAGATGCAGTATCCATCCTTACCCTGGGCTATAAGATAACGGCTGCCCGACATAACACAGTAGTTCGTAATAAAAGTTTCGGTGTCGATGTTCAGATAGCGTGATATTGCTTCTATATCGTTTTGTGTGAGGAAGGTACCGCCATACCCTTTGCAGCAGTCGCCGCATTTCTTGCAGGTAAATATAGGCTCTGAATCTTTATATGGCATGGCGTTTTTCCACAGCGGTTTTAAGTGTTACAGGGTCTATGTATTTCACTTCCCCACCGCAGGGCATACCTGAAGCAAGACGGGTGACCCTCACGTTGTAGCGTTTCAGTTCGCCTGCCAGGTAGGATGCAGTAGCCTCGCCTTCAACACGTGTGCCTGTTGCTATAACAACCTCTTCGACTTTTCCATTACCGATCCGGTCAAGAAGTTCCCGCACCTTTATATGTTCAGGGCCTATGCCGTCCATGGGAGATATAACCCCGTGCAGTACGTGGTACAATCCCTTGAAGGCACCGGTCTGCTCTATTGCCATGACCTCTGCCGGGCCTTCCACCACGCACACCAGCGTCTGGTCCCGCGATCTGTCCGCACAGATAGGGCATACGTCGCTGTCGCTGAGGTTGAAGCAGACAGAGCACAGGCAAGTCTTTTTTTTCAGTTCCACCAGGCTTCGCACCAGCTCGCCGATTTCCCGGTCGCTTGCGTGTACCAGGTACATGGTAAGCCTTTCAGCAGTTTTTCTCCCTATGCCCGGAAGTCGTGACAGGCTTTTAATCGTATTGCGAATCGATGGCGGGTAATGGTTCATCTTGTTTGTTGACGTTTTCCCTGCGCTTGTCGACCGGTTTTGACTACATTAAACCCGGGATGTTGAATCCGCCCGCAAGTTTGCTCATTTCAGACGACACCATCTCCTGTGACTTGGCCAAAGCCTCGTTTACGGCGGCTATAACCAGATCCTGGAGCATTTCGACATCCTCTGGATCTACAACCTCCTTTTCTATAACAAGGGAAGTTATCTGCTGCCGTCCATTTGCAACAGCCTTTACCATCCCTCCTCCTGCCGTGGCTTCAACCGTTCTATCCGCCAGCTCCTCCTGCAGCCTGGCCATGCTGGCCTGCAGTTTCTGGGCCTGTTTGAGCATATTGCCTACGCCTTTCATCGTTCCTCCATTCACGGTGCCGATTGTGTCGTTGGCGTTGTAGGTAATGGATATCTCCATCTCTTTTTTGAAAAAATCACTGCAAATTTTTTTTAAGTTATCAAGGCTCTGTTTACGCTGAAGTATGGCCCTGTTGGTTTTGGAGCCGTAAACCTTTATCTCCAGCCTGTTGTCCTTTACCGCCGTAAGTGTGCTGTTGTTCAGGTTGGCAGCCAGCAGCGGATGCTTGTCGCCAATGATGGCTAAAATGGCCTCCCAGTCAGCAGCCCTGTCAACACCCATTACTTTCGGAACCTTGTCATCCGGGATGTCGTCAGGCTTTCCCGGTACAACCCTGTTCACGTCCATGGCTGGTTTTCCGGTGTCAGCCGGACCTGTTTCTCCTTCAGAATGCGGCGCATGAAATGTCTTGTCCCTTGTGTCTTGTTCATCAGTCAACGGGCCGGGTTCCACTTCGGGGACTGAAAAATTTTCAGGCGCCATGGATGATAATTCATTTTTCAGTTCATCTATCTTTTTTATAAGCATATCAACGGGCAGCGCCCGGGCCGTTTTTGCAAGCTTTACAAATACCATCTCCATAACAATTCTTGGATGTTGTGAAAACCGTACCTTTTCCTCGTCAGCCATCATTAGCGAAAGCGCCTGGGTTAAAAAGAGCTCGGACATTCTGGCCGCCTGCTCCTCCAGGCGTTTTACTTCGGAGGATGGTATGGATGACGAAAGTTCATCGCCGGCCCCAACCTTTATGACAAGAAGGTTTCTCAGGTGGGCCATGACTTCAGAATAGAATTTTTTTATGTCATGCCCGCTTCTGTAAACGTTATCCAGGATTTCCAGGGCTCTTTTTATGTCACGGTCCAGGACTGAATCTGAAAGCTGGAAAAGCGTATCATTATCGAGCACACCCAGTGTCTGTAACACCATGTCGTGTGAAATCTCTCCATCTTCACCCCCTCCTTGCCGCATATCATCTCCAGGTGTCCTACTATCGGATCAATCGATATGTAGGAAAGATCATGGCGCTGACACCGGGAAAGTATCGTGACCGGCACCTTGTGCGGTTCGGTGGTGGCGAAAAAAAACATGACATGCGGCGGCGGCTCTTCAAGGGTTTTCAGCAGGGCATTGAAAGCGGATTTTGAGAGCATGTGCACTTCGTCGATTATGTATATCTTGTAAGGGCTGTGTGCCGGCATGAACCTTGCGTTTTCGCGCAGTTCCCTTACCTGGTCGACGCTGTTGTTGGATGCGCCGTCGATCTCAAAAACATCCGTGGCAGCCCCTGCCGTTATTTCCATACAGGACCGGCAGACATTGCAGGGCCGGGGTGTTGGGCCTTTTTCGCAGTTCATCGCTTTGGCAAGTATGCGGGCGATGGTGGTTTTCCCGGTTCCACGCGGCCCGGAGAACAGGATCGCATGGGCAACGCGGCCGGCTTTTATTGCATTTGTCAGGGTCAGCGTAACCTGCTTCTGCTCAACGACCTCTTCGAATGTCTGGGGCCGGTATTTACGTGCAAGAACAAGATAGGACATTACCTGGATTGTCTTCCCATGTTTGATGAAATTTTACCGGTACCTGCCGCATACGGTTTGTGGCGGAGAGAGAGGGATTCGAACCCTCGGTGCCTTTTACAGCACACACGATTTCCAGTCGTGCACCTTCAGCCAGCTCGGCCATCTCTCCGCAATGCAGTGTGTCCACATGCCGCCGGGCGCCGGTTGCCCTGATATATGCGTATTTTTATGCGCTTGTCAATGGCGGAGAGGGAGGGATTTGAACCCCCGATCCCGCGTTAACAGGATGCCGCTTTTCGAGAGCGGTGCCTTCAGCCTCTCGGCCACCTCTCCTGCTTGTGCCTTAAATATATTTTCAGGGTTGAAAAGCCCGTCGCAAGCTGACATGTAGCAGCCGGTGTAATCCGTATTATCTATACTCTTTGGTGCGAGGTGTCAAATTAAAAGTTGGCCCTGTCTCCCGGACGTGCAGGCAGGTTCGCAGGTGTGTGTTTTGAATCCAGGTCTGACGGCAAACCGCATAACAGAAGGCTATGGCATGAACATCTTATTGGCTTCTGCCGTATATTCGCCGTTTTCTTTATACAGAACCAGTGGCTGTGATCAGGTCGGGCAGTCGGAAGGCAGGGTATATGGCTGTAAATTCGCCGTGCACTGACAGCAGCCTTTTGGCCTGTGCCACTATATCGCCAAGGGTTATGGCAAGTTCATGCCTTGCGACAGCCCTTTCCGGATGGGGATTTATCCTGCCTGAATCTGCCTTTATAAACGGCGGGTTGCAAACAACGATATCGGCTTTTCCGCGTGGAAGGTGTCGGTGCGTGTCTTTGATGTCTGCGTTAATTATTTTTATGCGGTCTTCAAACCCGTTGGACTTCACGTTTTCAGAAGCGAGTTCGGCCAGCCTGGGTTGCAGCTCGATCCCGGTGATCGATACCGAAGGATAACGGTAGGCCAGTATGAGAGGTATTATGCCGCATCCTGTACCAAGGTCTATTATTTTTGCCCCGGAAGAAGGGAAAACATGCCATGCCAGTATAACGGCATCAACCGAGAAACGGTAGCCATCTGCATCCTGACATACCCTTATCTTCTCGTTTAAGAAGTGATCCACGGTTTTTTTTTGCCTGGTCATGGATCTATGGCACCCACCTTAAATTTGATATCTTTTACCAGGGTTTTGCCTACAGCCCGGTTTATATCATCTATTATATTCTGTTTTAAAAACCGGAGATGCTGTATCCACGCAGAAGCTGACACGTTTACAACAAGGAGTCCCTGCTTCAGGGATTCCGGGCTTGTGTTCATGGCTGTCTCTTCTCCCAGAACACCATTCCAGACCTGTTCTATACTGATGAGGTCTGCCCTTGGGCCGGAAACCAGGCTGTCAATAAGATTCCGGAGAATGTCGCTTATGTGTTCAAATTCGCCTGCTCGGGCTTTCTTCTGGTCCATGAGTATTTAGGTGGCAGAATCCAGGCCGGCTGTCAATTGAAATGTGTGACACCCGGATAAAGTCCATCGGTTCTGCCCAAGAACGTTAGTATACTTTTCCTCATGGCTTCCAAAAAGCATGCCTTCCTGCTTGGCCTGCGGCTTTACTTGCAATTTTGACCGGCTGCACTGCATGGGATAAAAGACCGCAATGACGCAGCAATGAGAACGGTCGGTGGAGGTATGGGATGGGGAGCATCTGGTTTTTTGACAGCTTCATATTACCATGTTCCCCTTGGCAGAAGATCGGGGCAACTATCCGTTGTGAATTTTCAGCCAGTATCGATATAAGGTCCATATTTAGAGAGGGAGAACCCGTCATTCCATCATGATGGGCACTGAAAACATGAATTGAACACATCCTGGTTTTGTCCCAGACAATGGGGCCGGGTTCACTTTATCAAAAAAAAAACCAATAGCGGATTTTGGGGGGCTAAAAGTCCTTGACAAGAGCCAAAAATGATGATGTATATATTCAAAACTGATTGCCCGCCTTTTGACAGTAAAACCTGCTGGTTAGTATGTCTTCTTTATAGTTTATCACGAGTGTGCCCAAGGGTTTGATCGCAACAAGGTGGTTTCGGAGGTTTATCATAAAATCATGATGCGCACATCCGTATAAGAGGTTGCGGCGCTTGAACTGTAAACTGAAACTGTATGTAACCGGGAGCCTTCATGGCTTTGTCCGGGGAAGGTGAAGGAGTAATGAATTTATCGGAACTGAAAAAGAAAAAGATGGATGAGTTAAAGGAGATAGCCGCTGGTTATAAAATAGATACCGCCGGTCTGAAGAAGCAGGAGCTGATATTTGCCATTCTTCAGGCCGAGGCTGAAAACAATGGTTACATATTTGGTGAGAGCACGCTTGAGGTATTGCCTGACGGGTTCGGGTTTTTACGTTCTCCTGACAGCAGCTACCTGCCCGGCCTTGACGATATCTACGTGTCCCCCTCACAGATCCGGCGGTTTAATTTGAGGACCGGCGATATTGTCTCGGGCCAGATCCGTAAACCCAAGGATAACGAGAGGTATTTCGCCCTTCTCAAGGTCGAGGCGATCAACCACGAGGATCCTGAAATAGCGAGGCACAAGACCCCTTTTGACAATCTTACACCTCTTTTCCCGAACGAGAAGATCAACCTGGAGCGTGAACCTGATAACTATTCAATGCGCATAATGGATCTTCTCACCCCCATAGGTTTTGGCCAGAGAGGGCTTATCGTTTCTCCTCCAAGGGCCGGCAAGACGATGCTTCTGCAGAACATAGCCAACAGTATAATAGCCAGTCACAAGAAGGTTGTGCCTTTCGTGCTGCTTATAGATGAGCGGCCTGAAGAGGTTACCGACATGAAACGCTCGGTTAACGCCGAGGTTATCAGTTCCACCTTTGACGAACCGGCTGACCGCCATGTGCAGGTCTCCGAGATGGTGATTGAAAAGGCAAAGCGGCTCGTTGAACACAAGAGGGACGTTGTGATCCTGTTGGACAGCATCACCCGCCTTGCCCGCGCCTACAACTCGGTCGTTCCATCCAGCGGCAAGGTGCTTTCCGGCGGCGTGGATTCGAACGCCCTTCACCGGCCAAAGAGATTTTTCGGTGCTGCCCGCAACATCGAGGAGGGAGGCAGCCTGACCATTATTGCCACCGCGCTTGTTGATACCGGCAGCCGCATGGATGATGTCATTTTTGAAGAGTTCAAGGGAACCGGTAACATGGAGCTTCATCTTGACAGGAAACTGGCGGATCGCCGCATCTATCCGGCTATAGATATAAACAGGTCAGGAACCCGCAGGGAGGAGCTTCTCGTTGGAAAGGACGTTCTTAACCGTGTCTGGGTGCTGCGCAAGCTGCTTGCCACCCTGAATTCCGTGGATGCCATGGAGTTTTTGCTGGACAAGATGAGCGCGACAAAGAGCAACAAGGAGTTTCTTGAGGCCATGAATTCATAACCGGTACAACATGCCGGGGTTTTTGCAAATCCGTGCTTGACTTTTCTTTGGGGCAGGCGTATATACCCATTTTTTTGGTCAGGTGTTTTAAAACTTGGTTCCATGCTGACAAGGAGGCAATCAGTGAAAAAGGATATCCATCCACAATATTACGAGGCCACGGCCAGGTGTGCGTGCGGCAACGAGTTTACGGTGGGCTCTACGGTTAAGGAGATCAAGGTTGAGATCTGTTCCAAGTGCCACCCGTTTTTTACCGGTAAGCAGAAGCTTGTCGATACCGCCGGACGCATTGAGCGTTTCAGGCGCAAGTATGCCAAGTTCGAGCAGCAGAAGAAAAACGGCAAATAACCGGTCGCGCAGGTTCTATGCATTGGTGTCACATTCATGTTTGAAAAACTCCAAGAGATCGAACGGCGGTTTGCCGAGATCGAGAAGCTCATGGCAGATCCGTCTGTTGTCCAGGACAGGGACGCGTACCAGAAATACAGCAGGGAACATGCCGACCTTTCTCCAATCGTAGAAACCTTCAGAAGATACAAGAAGATATGCGAGGAGATGGAAAAGAGCCGTGACCTCCTCGAGGACAGCGACCCTGAGATAAAAGCGCTGGCGATCCCAATGATAACAAGAATGTTCTTATAGAGATACGTGCGGGAACGGGCGGGGAGGAGGCTGCACTTTTTGCTCACGATCTTTTCAGGATGTATTGCCGTTACGCTGAATCCAGGGGCTGGAAGGTCGAGGTGATGAACAGCAGCGTAACCGGGACCGGGGGCTTCAAGGAAGTAATATTCATGGTTTACGGCAAGGGTGCCTACAGCCATTTCAAGTTTGAAAGCGGTATCCACCGGGTCCAGAGGGTCCCTGAAACAGAGGCGCAGGGCCGTATACACACATCCGCCGTAACGGTTGCGGTCCTGCCTGAAGCAGAAGAGGTGGAGCTGGAGATCGATCCTTCAGATATTAAGGTTGACGTGTTTCGTTCCAGCGGTCCTGGCGGGCAGTCCGTCAACACCACAGATTCAGCTGTCCGGCTTACACACCTGCCGACCGGGATTGTCGTTACATGCCAGGATGAAAAGTCGCAGCTTAAAAACAAGAACAAGGCGATGAAGGTTTTAAGGGCGCGTCTTCTTGACAGGATGGTCCAGGAGCAGAACGAAAAGATAGCGCGCGAGCGGAAAAGCCAGGTCGGGACGGGTGACAGGAGCGGCAGGATCCGGACATACAACTTCCCGCAGGGGCGGGTAACCGATCATCGTGCCGGCATAACACTCTACAAGCTGGAATCTATTCTTCAGGGCGATCTGTCGGAATTGATAACCGGCCTTTCAGCCTATTTCCACTCGGAGCGGCTCAAGCAAGCCAATGTCTCGTGACAGGACATGGACGATTCTTGATGTCCTGAAATGGACAACTTCTTTTTTCGAATCCCACGGGGTCGAATCACCAAGAATTTCATCTGAACTCCTTTTGGCCCATGTGCTTTGCGCAAAGCGCCTGGATTTATACTTGCGATATGACCAGCCGCTTTCTTCCGATGAACTGGCCAGGTTCAGGAAACTGGTGTTAAGACGCAGGAATCATGAGCCGGTGGCCTATATAACCGGTACGAAAGAGTTCTGGGGCATGGAGATAGAGGTTACGCCCGATGTCCTGATACCACGACCCGACACCGAGAGCCTTGTGGAAACGGCACTTTTTTTTCTGGAAAAAGAGTGCTGCAGCAATATATATGAGCCAGCCACCGGCTCCGGAGCGGTGATACTGGCGATTGCCGCAAATGTGTCAGCGCCATGCCGGTTTTTTGCATCAGACCGTTTCCCGTCCGCTCTCGAGGTTGCGCGCAGGAATGCCGTCCGCCATAATCTCGTCGATATGGTTTCTTTTTTTGCATCTGACTGGTTTTCCGCGCTTACACCTTCGCATGGCCTGTTTTTTGACATGATAGTTGCAAATCCGCCGTATATAGCTTCGGACGATATCGAGCGGCTCGACCCGCAGGTATCGGTCTTCGAGCCCCGCCATGCCATAGATGGCGGACCTGACGGCCTTGATCATGTTCGCTGTGTTGTCAGGGATGCATGGCCTTTTTTAAAACCCGGCGGTGTACTGTTACTCGAGATAGGGTGGGATCAGAAAGAGGATGTTTACAACATCGCAAAAAATATCGGCGGATACTCCGAAATAGGTTTTGAAAAAGATCTGGCCGGCCACAACAGGGTGGCGCACATGAGAAAATGCTCGTAAGTAAATCAGAAAACTGCCAACGCAAAAAAAATGTTGTTTTCATATCTCATATTCTGTTATTTTGACTCGTTTAAAATGACTCGTTTAAAATTGTATCGCCCCTGCAAGATGGTTTTGCAGGGCAGGCGGAAGAGGAACAGTAAAACACACGCCCTTTGACCTTGGCGCCGGTGCTTTTTTTTGTAAAAAAAGTCGCGTCTTGGGATGTTTTTTTGTAAAAAAAGTCGCGTCTTGGGATGACGGGGGCGGCGGGAACACAAAAACCGGAAAAGGAGAGAATCTATGTCTTACGTTACAATGAAGGAACTTCTTGAGTCAGGTGTCCATTTCGGGCATCAGACGAGGCGGTGGAATCCCAAGATGAAGCCCTATATTTTCGGGGCAAGAAACGGGATCTACATTATCGACCTGCAGAAAACGGTGCGGATGTTCAGGGACGCTTATGACTTTATCTCGCAGGTAACAGAGAAGGGCGGGTTTGTTCTTTTCGTGGGGACCAAGAAACAGGCAAGGGATTCCATTTATGAAGAGGCCAACCGGGCTGAGATGTATTACGTTCATAACAGGTGGCTTGGCGGTATGCTAACCAATTTTCATACCATCAAAAAAAGCATAGACTATCTCCACCATTTAAACGAGATCGTCAATGACGGCTCCATAGAGCGTTATCCGAAAAAGGAGCAGGCAAGCCTGTTAAGAAAGAGAGAAAAGCTTGACAGCGTTTTAGGCGGTATACAAAACATGCCGGGGCATCCTTCCGCGCTGTTTGTCGTAGACGTGCGCAGGGAGGCCATAGCTGTGCGGGAGGCCAACCGTCTCGGTATACCTGTTGTGGCACTCGTTGACACCAATTGTGACCCGGATAACATAGATTATGTGATACCCGGCAACGATGATGCAATCAGGTCTATAAGGCTTATAACATCCAGGCTTGCCGATGCCTGTATAGCCGGTCGGCAGAAGTATGAAGAGAAGAAACAGGCCGCTTACGACAAAGAGACCGGCGAGCAGGAGGCTGTGGCTCAGGGAGAGGCGCAGGATGAGGGGCCGGTTGTTGAGCGCAAGGTTATCTCGGATGGCTCGGATGGACCTATTGTGGAACGCATAAGAAAATCGTTCAGGTCTGTTTCAGACTACCAGGATAATGGAGCCGATGAGGAAGAAGTGTCTGAGGAAGATGCAGAAAAAGAAAAAAACACGGAGGAGTAACAGGTCATGGGCGCTATAAGTGCGAGTTTGGTAAAAGAGCTTCGGGACAAGACCGGAGCCGGGATGATGGATTGCAAAGGAGCCCTTACTGAGTGTGGCGGTGATATAGAAAAGGCTGTTGATTTTTTAAGAAAAAAAGGCCTTGCAAAGGCTGCGAAACGTTCAGGGCGGGCAACTTCAGAAGGTATAGTGGAATCCTACATACACATGGGCGGCAAGATAGGAGTCATGGTGGAGGTTAACTGCGAGTCCGATTTTGTGGCCAAGACTGACGATTTCAAGGAGTTCGCCAGGAATGTTGCAATGCAGATAGCCGCCACCAATCCTGCTGGAATAACCCCGGAGGATATACCGGCCGATGTTGTGGAACGCGAACGCCAGGTTTACCGCGAACAGGTGCTTGAGATGGGCAAGCCTGAGAATATTGTTGACAAGATAGTCGAAGGTAAAATGAAGAAGTTTTACAAAGAGGCATGCCTGATGGAGCAGCAGTATATAAAGGACCCGAACATAACCATAGCCGATTATCTGAATGAGGTGGTCGCCAAGATAGGCGAGAACATCAGGATAAACCGGTTCGCAAGATTCCAGGTGGGGGAATAGCTGGTGGATAAACCGTGCTACAAGCGGGTGCTGCTTAAGTTGAGCGGCGAGGCCCTCATGGGCGATCAGCCTATGGGGATAAGCCCTGAAACCCTGAAGTATGTAGCCGAGGAAGTTGAGTCGGTACACAGCCTGGGCGTCCAGCTTGCGGTTGTAGTGGGCGGAGGCAATATTTTCAGGGGGGTTGCAGCCAGTTCCTATGGGATGGACAGGACCTCGGCAGATCACATGGGCATGCTGGCTACTGTTATAAACAGTATTGCGCTTCAGGACGCAATAGAGAAGCGAGGGATTGAAACCCGCGTGCAGAGCGCTATCGAGGTCCATGCGGTTGCCGAACCTTATATACTGAGGAAAGCCCTGAGACACCTTGAGAAGGGAAGGGTGGTCATTTTTGCCGCCGGCACGGGCAACCCATACTTTACAACCGATACGGCGGCCGTGCTCAGGGCAGAGGAGATCCATGCCGACGTGCTTCTGAAGGCTACGAAGGTGAATGGCCTTTATGATTCCGATCCTGTGAAGAACAGCGGTGCGAAGTTTATAAGCCGGATAGACTACATGAGCGTTATAGAGAGACATCTTGCCGTAATGGATGCAACCGCCATAACCCTGGCCATGGACAACAACCTGCCGCTGGTGGTTTTTTCTATGAAGGAGAAGGGCAACGCAAGGCGTATAATATGCGGTGAACAGATAGGAACTTACATAGGCAATTCGGTTTAGCTGTGTTATGGCAGCCTTTGTTTTTGGCTGCTGAAAATTTCAAATCCAGGCAGAAGAGGGGAACGGTCATGCTTGATCTGGTTTATGAAGAGGTCAGAGAAAAGATGAGCAAGACAGTCGAGAAGTTCAAAAACGAGCTTAAAAAGGTTCGTACAGGCAGAGCTTCCCTTGCTCTTCTCGACGGCATTACGGTCGATTATTATGGGACACCGACACCTCTTAACCAGCTTGCCTCGCTGTCTGTTCCTGAAAGCAGGCTTATAGTGATACAGCCGTGGGACGCCGGCTCAATCAAGGATGTCGAGAAAGCGATACTGCAGGCCAACATAGGCCTTACACCAAGTAACGACGGGAAGGTTATTCGGCTCACGGTTCCGCCTCTTACAGAGGAGCGCAGGAAGGAGATAGCAAAGCGTGTGCATCAGATGGCGGAGGATTACAAGGTGGCGGTACGCAACGTGCGCAGGGATGCGAACGAAACACTTAAGCAGATGAAAAAGGACGGCGATATCTCCGAGGACGACGCGTTTTCAGGCAAAGACAAGATCCAGGAGATAACCGATTCCTATATTAAGCAGATAGACGAGGTTTTCAAAGCCAAGGAGAAGGAAATCCTTGAAATATAAAGAACCGTCGTCAGACTACCGCTCAGGCCTTGATCCATCCAGACTCCCAAAACATGTCGCCATTATAATGGACGGCAACGGCAGGTGGGCCAGACAAAGATCGCTGGAGAGGATAGAGGGGCACAGGCGTGGAGTGGAGGTGGTGGAGGATATTGTTGCAGCCTGCCGAAGGGCGGATATCCCATACCTGACGTTGTATGCCTTTTCCACCGAAAACTGGCAGCGCCCCCAGTCCGAGGTCCAGGGCATAATGTCGCTGCTTGCGGCTTTTCTCGCCAAAAAGCAGGAGGAGCTGAAGGAAAACGGAATCAGGCTGCGCACGATCGGTGAGACCCATATGCTCCCCGAATCGGTGCTTATGGCGCTGGAAAATGCGTTGGAGCACACCAGGTCCGGAACCGACATGACTCTTACGCTTGCCCTGAGTTATGGCGGCAGGGCTGAAATAGCCGGCGCGGCCCGAAGAATCGCCGGGGATGTGGCTGTCGGCAAGGTGGCTGCCGATGTGATAGATGAGGCATTTTTCTCAAGGTATCTTTATACCCATGATATGCCCGATCCGGATCTTATGATCCGCACGAGCGGTGAGATGCGGATAAGCAACTTTCTGCTCTGGCAGCTTGCCTATACCGAACTGTATATTACCGACACGTTGTGGCCCGATTTCGGTGAGGATGAGTTTCTGGAGATAATAAGAGATTTCCAGTCAAGGGAGCGGAGGTTCGGAGGGGTGTAGGAACAGTTCGGAGCAACCCATGAGCATGCATTTGAAAAGATGGCTGACCGCGTTAGTGGCAGGCCCGCTGGTAGTGGCCATCATATACGCTTCCTCAGATTTGTTCTTTGCATCGTTTATCTGTATCGTTTCAATACTGGCCCTTTACGAATATTACAGTATCGTTTTTGCCGATCACCCGGATTCCGTGTTCTCAATCACTTATGTTTCCGGGTTTGTCGCCGCCTGTGTCATCGTTTTTGCGGCCATGCCGGGAAGGTTTGATATTATATGCCTGGCAACTTCCGGGATGCTGATATTTGCAGGGGCATGTTCCCTCGTGGGGTACAGGACTGATGCGTCGTTGTTTGACAGGGTGTTGAAGCAGGTGCTCGGAATAGTTTATATCCCTCTTACACTCTCGTTTATCGTCGTTATCCGTAATGGCCATAACGGTTCGAACTGGGTGCTGCTTCTGTTTTTTTTGGTGTTTTTGGGTGACACGGGTGCGTTTTACAGCGGCCGCTTTTTCGGCAGGCACAAGCTCCTTCCGATGGTAAGCCCCGGCAAAACAGTTGAAGGTGCGGCCGGTGGCATGCTGGCCACGGTTCTTGTCGGCTCAGTGATAAACTTTTTCTTCCCTGCTCTGCCGTGGGGTATGGCCATGAAGAGGCTTCCATGGATGACCACCTTGATGTTTTTCGTGGTGGTCAGTATTGTAAGCCAGGCTGGCGACCTTTTTGAGTCTACAATGAAGCGGGATGCCGGGATAAAGGATTCAGGTGCTATTTTCCCCGGGCACGGCGGGATCCTTGATCGTATAGACGCGCTGCTTTTTGCCATCCCTGTCGTTTACCTGTTCAAGGAATACGTGTTTGCAGCATGAAACGGTTATCAATACTCGGATCAACTGGTTCTATAGGGGTGAGCACACTTGATGTGGTTTCCCGGTTCCCGGATCATTTTTGCGTTGAGGCGTTGTGTGCCAAAACAAGCATAGAGCGTCTTGCAAGGCAGGTCGCACGGTTTTCCCCCCGTCTTGTTGCTGTGATAGACAAGGACAGGGCAATGGCTCTTAAGGACCTTTTGCCATCCGGTTCTGATGTCGAGATTGTTTACGGCGAAGACGGATATTGCCGTGCCGCGTCCATGGGCAGTGTTGACATGGTGGTTTCTGCCATGGTGGGAGCTGCGGGACTCTCTCCGACCCTTTCCGCAATCCATGCCGGCAAGGCGGTTGCGCTGGCAAACAAGGAGGTCCTGGTGATGGCCGGGGCTGTCGTGATGAGGCTGGCGGCTGAAAAAAAAGTGCCGATATTGCCTATAGACAGTGAACACAGCGCTATTTTCCAGTGCCTCGAGGGGAACAGCAGGGACTATCTTTCCAAAATACACCTTACCGCGTCAGGCGGCCCCTTTTTGCACAGGAAACATGGTGAAGTTGAAAACGTTACGCCCGAGCAGGCGCTTTCCCACCCGACATGGGACATGGGGCCGAAGATATCAATAGACTCTGCAACACTTATGAACAAGGGCCTTGAGGTGATCGAGGCCAGCTTCCTGTTTGACGTGCCGGTGGAACGGATAGAGGTTGTAATTCATCCGCAGAGCATCATTCATTCCATGGTGTCATACATAGACGGTTCGATGCTTGCGCAACTTGCGGTACCTGACATGAAGGGAGCCATATCCTACGCACTTGCTTATCCGGAGAGGCTGAACCTTGAGCAGGATGCGCCTGATCTGGCCAGGCTTGGCGAGCTGACTTTTTTTTCGCCGGACCTGGATGAATTTCCATGTTTGAGGCTTGCGCTCGATGCGTGCCGAAAAGGCGGCACCTTTCCGGCCGCGTTAAACGCGGCAAACGAGGTGGCGGTCAATGCCTTTCTTGACAGGAAGATAAGTTTCGGGAGGATTCCCCGCGTCATAGAGAGCGTTCTTGAAATGCACACAGGGGTGGCAGAGCCGGTATTGTCCGATATCAGGGATGCGGATGCATGGGCCCGGGCCCGGGCGTGTGAGCTTGTTGGCAGTTGTTCAGGTTTTTGATATCCACGTGGCCCGCGATGTTTGATGACGTTTGATATTGATTGGATAGAGTGTTTCTATGACAAGTATCGTTTCATTTATAATTGTTCTGGGCGTGCTTATTTTTTTCCACGAGTTCGGCCATTTTCTTGTTGCCAGGCTCTTTGGCGTCGGAGTGGAAAGGTTCTCGCTTGGTTTCGGGCCCAGGCTTTGCGGTTTTCGTTCCGGCATAACAGATTACCGGGTTTCTGCCATTCCCCTCGGGGGGTACGTAAAGATGGTCGGTGAGGAGCCGGATGAAGAAGTGGAGGAGGACAAGACAGGGATCTCCTTTACCCACAAGCATGTTGCAAAACGTTTTTTGATCGTTGCGGCAGGACCGTTTTTCAACCTGCTTCTTGCGGTGCTGATATTTTACGGGCTGACACTGTTTTACGGTATTGCCCATCTTAAGCCGGTCATAGGCAAGGTTCTCGAGGGCCGGCCTGCACAGGAGGCAGGTCTCGTTAAAGGAGACCTTGTAGTCGCGGTGGATGGAGTCACCGTTAAAACCTGGCGGCAGATGGCCGGGCTTATCGCAGGCAGCGGGGGTAAAACTCTTCGGCTTACCATAAACAGGGGGGACAGTATTCTGGAGCTTGACGTCAAGCCGGAGCCTGTGGAGAGCCTGTCCATATTCGGTGAGAAAGAGATCCGCTACAGGATCGGGGTTGTGGCATCCGGCGAGATAATCCATAAGAGGCTTGGACCGTTGGGAGCCATGCGGGAAAGCCTTGCTCAGACTTACGAGATAACAAGGTTAACGGTTATAGGCATAGGCAAGCTGCTTTCCGGCGCCGTGTCAGCCAAGACGCTGGGCGGGCCGATACTGATCGCCCAGATGGCAGGGCAGGAGGCAAGGCATGGCATTGCCAGCCTGCTGGCCTTTATAGCTTTTATCAGCATCAATCTTGCGATTTTGAACGTACTGCCCATACCCGTGCTGGATGGCGGACACATGCTTTTTTTCGCCATAGAGGCGATCAGGGGCAAGCCCGTTTCAACAAGGACACGCGAAATGGCGCAGCAGTTCGGGCTGTTCCTTATACTGATGCTGATGATGCTTGCCATGTATAACGATATTTCCAGGTTTTTCGAATAGGGGGAGCTATGCCGTACAGGCTGGAGATAGCGCTCAAACCCGGGTTACGGGATGCCCGTGGTGAAAAGATTAAAAAGAGGGCGGTAGATTATCTTTCCGCGCCACTTGAAGGGGTGCGCGTGGTCCAGGTGATGACAATTGATGCGAAACTTTCGGAACACCAGCTCCGTCAAGTCGCCGGTATATTTACGAACCCGGTGACACAGGTCTCCTCTTATGAACCTTTGCCTGTTGAGTTTGACTGGTCGATATGGGTAGGTTTTCGTCCCGGGGTCAAGGACAACCCCGGTGATACCGCCATGGAGGCCATAACCGATACTCTTGGCAGAAAATTTGCCCCTGGTGAGGGAGTCTACACCTCTTGCAGGTACTGTTTTATCGGCAAAGGACTCACCAGGGAAATGGCGGCACAGATAGCGCGGGAACTTCTCGCCAACGACACCATAGAGCAGTGGAGAATATTTTCAAAAAGCGACTGGGATGAAAAGGAGGGTATAGGGTTCATCGTTCCGAAGGTGCGCCTCGAGCATGAGCCGACCGTCTCGGTTATAACCGTCGAGAGCAACGATGCGCTGCTTGAAGTCAGTGCTATGCGTAACCTGGCGCTTAACCCCAAGGATGTTCCGGTTATACGCGAATATTTCATGCGCGATAGTGTTCGGTCGGAGCGCTCGGCAGTGGGGCTTTCCGACCCCACAGACATTGAGCTTGAGTATATCTCCCAGGCCCGCAGTGATCACTGCAACCATAACACCTTCGGCGGTGTGTTTTACTATACCGATATGTCAACCGGCGAGAAGATGACCATAAACAACCTTTTTGCAACATGCATAAAAGACCCCACCCTTGCCTTGAAGGAAGCCAAGCCGTGGGTTGTCTCGGTACTGTGGGATAACGCCGGTGTGGCAGGGTTTGACGAGGAACACTGTTATGTCATTACCGGTGAGACCCATAATTCTCCGTCAAACATGGAGGCTTACGGAGGCGCCATGACCGGCATCGTAGGTGTTTACCGGGATCCCATGGGTACCGGCAAGGGGGCCAGGCTTGTCATGGGTGGCTACGGTTTTTGCACCGGCAGACGGGACTATGCCGGTAATCTTAAACCCCGCCTTCATCCCAGGCGGCTGCTTGATGGTGTTATTGAAGGGGTGAAAGACGGTGGCAACAAGAGTGGCATTCCAACCACCTTCGGTCAGGTTTTTTTTGACGACAGCTACATGGGAAAGTGCCTTGTGTTTGTTACCGCCATAGGCATAATGCCCCGGCTTGTAAACGGCGAGCCGGCGCATGAAAAAACCACCAGGCCGGGCGACCTTATAGTGATGTGCGGCGGCAGGGTAGGAAAGGACGGCATACACGGTGTTACGGCCTCATCCGAGGTCTATTCCGAGCATACCCCGGCCGGTCATGTCCAGATCGGCGATCCCTATACTCAGAAAAAGATGCACGATTTCCTTCTGTGCGCCAGGGACGAGGGGCTGATACAGTTTATCACGGACAACGGCGGCGGCGGGCTGTCATCGTCTGTGGGTGAATCGGCTTTCCATGCCGGAGGCTGCGAGGTGTGGCTGGACAAGGTTCCCCTGAAATACGAGGGACTGGACCAGTGGGAGATATGGGTGTCGGAATCGCAGGAACGGATGACAGTGGCGGTGGCGCCTGAGAATATTGACCGGTTCATGGAACTTTCAGCCATGCACGCTGTTGAGTCAACTGTCATAGGCAAGTACACCGATTCTGGCAAGCTGCACATACTTTACCGCGGCAAGACATGCGCCTACATAGACCTGGAGTTTATGGAGTCTGATTTTCCACAGTGGGAGTTTGAAGCGCAATGGATTCCACCGGGGCGAAGAGGGCTGGTGGAGCCGGTTCTTGGTGGGAGCCCCGACTTCAACGTTTTGCTGTGCGACCTTCTTGAGAGGCCGAATATATGCTCCAGGGAGTGGATAGCCAGGCAGTATGACCATGAGGTGCAGGGCGGAAGCGTGGTGAAACCGCTCGTGGGAGTCAGCCGTGACATGCCGTCGGACGCATCTGTTACGCGGCCGGTGCTCTCTTCACAAAGAGGCATAGCCTTTGCCCAGGCGGTTATACCTTCCTATTCGAGAATAGATACCTACCACATGACCACCTGTGTCATAGACGAGGCCGTTCGCAGACTGGTTGCTGTTGGTGCGCCTCCTGACATGATTGGAGGAGTTGATAATTTCTGCTGGCCCAACATCCAGTATGATCCAAAAACCAATCCGGACGGGAAGTACAAGGCGGCCCAGCTGGTGCGGTCCTGCCTGGCGCTTCGTGACGCGTGCAACGCCTATGGTATTCCATTGCTGTCCGGCAAGGACAGCATGTACGTGGACGGCCACCTTGCCGGGCGGTACGGTGAAACAAGAAAGGTGTCCGGGCTTCCCACCTTGCAGTTTTCCACCACCTCGGTGATAGACAACGTTTTTGAATCTGTTACCATGGACGCCAAGTTCGAAGGGGACCTGGTTTATCTGGTGGGAAAGACCGGGGACGAGTTGGGAGGATCGGAGTACTACGAGCTTCTCGGTTTTGTCGGCTTAAACGTTCCACAGGTGCGGTTTGATGAGTTTCTCTCCTGTTACCGTGCACTTCACCGGGCGATACGGCAAGGCCTTGTCGCTTCGGCGCACGGAGTTTACCGGGGAGGACTTGGCGTACACCTTGCCATGGTTGCCATGGGCGGAGAACTGGGCATGGATATAGACCTGTCTGTGTCGGTTCAGGATTCAGACCTGTCGGACGAGGCTCTTCTTTTTTCGGAAAGCACAGGCAGGCTGATAGTGACAGTGGCTCCTGAGAACAGTGATGCATTTGAATCCGTGTGCGGTGATATTCCGTTTGCCAGGATAGGAGCCGTGACGGGAAAGGGCGGCAACCTGGTGATAGCGGGCAACAGTGGCAGGCCGCTCGTGGATATAGGGGTAGATACGCTGAAACGTACCTGGAAAAAACCTTTTGGAGACCTGGTATGACAAAATGCGTTAAAGCTCTCGTATTGTCCGGTTATGGGTTGAATTGCGACCGTGAAACCGCTTTTGCCTTTGAGCAGGCCGGTGCCGAGGCTTCAAGGGTTCACATAAATGCCCTTGTTTCGGACGGGAATATACTGGACAGGTTCCATATCATGGCCTTTGTGGGCGGGTTTTCGTGGGGTGACGACCATGGGGCCGGCGTGATACAGGCGCACAAGATGAGAACCGGGCTGGGTGAACATCTTGTTCGTTTTGTCGAGCGTGGCGGGCTTGTCATAGGCATATGCAACGGATTCCAGACCCTCGTTAATCTGGGGCTGCTTCCGGGTATAGACAAAGATTACACGAGCCGTTCCGTGGCCCTGATCGATAACGATTGCGGGAATTTCAGGGATGACTGGGTGCATCTGGCAGTTGACAGCTCTTCACCAGGCGAGGGCAAGTTTTTTTGCAATGATGGGGTGCTTGACAGTATCCGGGAAAACAGGCAGGTTGTCATGAGGTATGCAGACCGGGACGGAAACCCGGCTAAAGGACGGTTTCCTGAAAATCCCAATGGTTCGCTTGACGATATTGCAGGTATATGTGATTCAACCGGCCGTGTTTTCGGGCTCATGCATATGTGATTCAACCGGCCGTGTTTTCGGGCTCATGCCTCATCCCGAAGCCTACAACCATGTTACGAATCATCCCTTGTGGCCTCTTTGGCACGAACAGGCCAAAAGGACCGGCCAGACGCGCGTCGATCCTCATGCTACCGACGGGATCCGCATGTTCAAAAACGGTGTCGATTTTGTGAGGGCAAATGTCCTGTAGCCCGTTGTTTTTTGCCGAAAAAGCCGGTGTCTGTTTATAACCTCATAATGTCTTGAAAATAGAGATGCCCATGGATGAAAAGACCGCCGAAAAGGAGTATGTCTACTGTTCCGGCCCTCTTTTTTGTCCTGAAGAGATCGGAGGGATGACGGCAATAGCAGAGCTGATCGAGTCTGAAGGCTATGGAACGTTTCTTTGTTGTAAGGCGGTGTGATTACCTTGTGGCAAACATGAACGGAAGGGTGCCTGACGAAGGCGCAGTGGCAGAGGCCGCTGTCGCCTTTGCCGTTGGCAAGCCTGTTATAATTTACAAAAACGATTGCCGCACCGCGTTTTCCGGCCGCGACAATTCGATGGTGACAGGGCTTGCCTGCCAGGGCCCGGTTTCACGTTTGAAAGATATCCCCAAGGCCCTGTGCAAGGCAAACCGGAAGTTTGAAAAAAAAGATCGGTGCAGCAGCGGTGATTTTCTCCCGCCTCTTGAAAGTGCGCTTGCTCTGGGCCAAAGGGTGTGGAAAGTTATGACAATGGTAAGTTCCGGGGCTTTGGGCGATGCTGACCGCCTTGTTCGTGAGATAGCCGATTTTTGCCTTGCCTATGATTCTGATGCGTCTTTGCCGTAAGACAAATAGTCATAAAACAGGATCGGCCGCAGCCGAAACGGCCGCGGCCGGATGCCTGTTTAGTCGCTTAGCGGTTCTGCGTTAAAGACGATGTTGCCATTGGCGACATCTACCTGAACCACGCTGTTTTCGGGAATCGTGCCTTTCAGGATCTCCATGGCAAGCGGGTTCTCGATGTACTTCTGGATGGTTCTCTTCAAAGGCCGCGCTCCGTAAACCGGGTCGTAACCCTTTTCAGCGAGGAATTGCTTGGCCTGGTCGGAAAGGGTTATTGTGATACCCCTCTCTTTCGTTCGTTTTCCAAGCCGTTCTATCTGGATCTCAACGATTCTGGCTATCTGATCTTTTGTCAGATTCCTGAAGACTATTATTTCATCGATCCTGTTTAAAAATTCCGGCTTGAAGTTTTGACGCAGTACCTCGTTGATTTTTTCCCTCATCAGGTCAGGATCGGTCTGGGAAAGCTCCTGTATCATATGGCTGCCGATGTTGGACGTCATTATTATGATGGTATTTTTAAAATCGACCGTCCTGCCGTGGCCGTCGGTCATTCGCCCGTCATCCAGAAGCTGGAGCAGAATGTTAAACACGTCGGGATGTGCCTTTTCGATCTCGTCGAACAGCACAACCGAGTATGGACGCCGCCGGACGCTTTCGGTCAGGTATCCTCCCTCCTCGTAACCCACGTAGCCGGGAGGAGCCCCTATCAGTCTGGCAACGGCATGTTTCTCCATGTACTCAGACATGTCGATTCTTATTATCTGCTCGTTATCAAAGAGAAACTCTGCCAGGGCCTTCGCGAGCTCCGTTTTTCCAACGCCTGTGGGTCCCAGGAAGATGAAGGAACCGATCGGCCTGTTCGGATCCTGCAGTCCGGATCTCGACCTGCGCACCGCATTGGACACGGCGGTAACGGCTTCCTCCTGGCCGACCACCCGGCGGGCAATCCTCTCTTCCATGTGTATCAGCTTTTCCCGTTCTCCTTCCAGCATCTTGCTCACCGGTATGCCGGTCCACCGGGAAACCACTTCGGCGATATCCTCGGCGTCAACCTCCTCCTTTAACATTTTCCTGTCGGACTGAAGCTGCGCAAGCTGTTTTTCGGTTTCCTCGAGCCGTTTTTTCAGCTCCACGGTCTTGCCGTACTTTATTTCGGCAGCTTTGGCAAAATCGCCCTGGCGTTCGGCCATCTGCTGCTGGATGCTCAGCTCCTCGATCTCTTTTTTTATTGAGCGTATAGTCTGGATGAGGCTCTTTTCTCTTTCCCAGTGGGCCTTGAGCTCCGCATGGGTCTCCTTGAGATGCGCCAGTTCCTTTTCAAGGGTTTCGAGCCGTTTTTTTGACTCAGGATCGGACTCTTTTTTCAAGGCCTCTTTTTCTATCTCGGCCTGCATTATCTTGCGGTGTATTTCGTCTATCTCGGCCGGCATGCTGTCGATCTCAATACGCATCTTGGACGCGCATTCATCAACCAGGTCGATCGCCTTGTCCGGCAGGAAACGGTCTGTTATGTACCTGTCGGAAAGGGTTGCCGCCGCTATAAGCGCCGAGTCCTTTATCTTTACACCGTGGTGAACCTCGTATTTCTCCTTCAGGCCCCTGAGTATAGCTATTGTGTCTGCCACGTCAGGCTCGCTCGTAAACACCGGCTGGAATCTTCGCTCCAGGGCCGCGTCTTTTTCAATATATTTCCTGTATTCATCCAGCGTTGTGGCCCCGACACATCGTAGCGTTCCCCTGGCAAGCGCCGGTTTTAGCATGTTGGATGCGTCCATCGAGCCTTCGCTTGCCCCTGCGCCCACAAGGGTGTGCAGCTCGTCTATAAACAGGATGATGTTGCCTTCCGACCTTTCTACTTCTTTCAGGACCGCCTTGAGACGATCTTCGAACTCTCCCCTGTACTTTGCGCCTGCAATCAGAGATGCCAGGTCAAGAGCGACTATTCTCTTGTTCTTGAGGCCCTCGGCAACATCCCCGGCTACTATACGCTGGGCAAGCCCTTCCACGATCGCTGTTTTACCTACACCGGGCTCGCCTATAAGTACGGGGTTGTTTTTTGTTCGCCTTGACAGCACCTGAATAACCCGCCGTATCTCCTCGTCCCTTCCTATTACCGGGTCAAGTTTTCCAAGCCGGGCGAGTTCAGTAAGATCACGACTGTACTTTTGAAGGGCCTGGTACTTGTCTTCGGGGTTCTGGTCGGTTATGCGCTGGCTGCCTCTTATCTCGAGCAGCACCTTCAGGATGGAATCTTTTGTGATGCCGTATTTTTTAAGAATTGATGCAGCCTTGCCGTCTTTTTCGTCCAGTATGGCCAAAAAAAGATGGTCTACGCTGACATACTCGTCTTTCATAGAGGCGCTCTGGGCAAATGCAGCGTCAAAAACCGATTTTGTCCGCATCGATATATACTGCTGTGCAGAAGGACCGCTGACCTTTGGTATAGCGTCCAGCGCCTCTTTTACATCGTTTTCGATCTGCTCCACCGGTGCACCGTATTTCCCAAGCATTGCCGGAACTATGCCGCCGGTATCCTCAAGCATGGCATACAGAAGGTGCTCCGGCTCTATCTGCTGATGCCCGCGTTCCGAGGCTGCGGACTGGGCAGACTGCAACACCTCCTGTGCTTTTATGGTAAGTTTGTCAAATCTCATATTATCACACTCCTTTATGTGTAAATTTCGTAATTCTTTGCTTTTTCGTAAAATAAGTCCGAAAAAAGAAATTGCAATAACCTGTTTGAAATTTTGCTGTTTTAAGCGATGTATGCAGCGGGATGTTTTTTATGATGCACTCAGGCAGATACGTAATAACGGTGACCGGCAGGAAAAGATATGGCAGTACAAAGTGGCGGGGATTGGAAAGAGTCAGCGGTAGCGTTTCAGCGCGCGGTCCATTTCGCGTTTTGCGTCCTTTTTCTTTATCTCGTCGCGTTTGTCGAACTTGCGTTTACCCCTGGCTATGGCGAGCAGCACCTTTGCCTTCCCGGACTTGAAATAGACCTTCAAGGGGACAAGAGAATATCCCTTTTCGTTTATCTTGCCAAACAGCCTCTTTAGCTCCCGCTTGTGCACCAGGAGTTTCCTGGGACGTTCCGGATCGTGGTTGCCATGATGGGCAAAAGGGTAGGGGCTTATATGCATCTGGTAGAGAAAGAGCTCCCCGTTTTTGATTTTTGCATACGAGTCTTTAAGGTTTGCCCTGCCCTGCCGGAGCGATTTTACTTCCGTGCCCAGAAGCGACATGCCGGCTTCAAACTCCTCTTCTATGAAGAATTCGTGGCGGGCTTTTTTGTTCTCGGTGACGATCTTTATGTGCTCTTCCATTTTTTTATGCTCCGGATATGTGCGTATGGCAGGAGCCGGCGTGTCCTTTGGCAACGTCTGTACTTGTTATATACCGGGCATGGGGAGAAAAACATCGCCGAACCGTTTTTGCAGCAGATCGTTGACGTCCTCGGCAGTTGGCTGTTTAAGGACATCGTCCATGAAATGCCTTGCGTCATCTGCCTTCAGGAGCCTTATGACGTTTTTGATTATTGGGATTGCCGGTGTGTTCATACTGAGCCGTTCCAGCCCCAGCCCAAGCAGCACAGGCATGTACGCGGGTGATCCCGCCATTTCACCGCACATAACCACCTCAACACCCTTGGCTTTGCCCACTTCTATGACATGCTTTATCATCCGTATAACGGCCGGGTGAAGGGTCTGGAACAGGTGGGAGACCTGACGATTGTCCCTGTCTATGGCCAGCGAATACTGGATCAGGTCATTAGTGCCGATGCTGAAAAAGTCTACTATATCAGCCAGCATCTCGGCTATGATCACGGCGGACGGCACTTCTAGCATGGCGCCGATCTCTATGCCGCTGTTGTGGTCAAGGCCGTCCTTTTTAAGCGAGTCTTCGGCTGCCAGAAGCGCTTCTTTTGCCTGCACGACCTCCTCGTAGCTTGAAACCATGGGAAACATAATCTTTACATTCCCAAAGGCCGCCGCCCTGAGTATGGCCCTGAGTTGGGTTTGAAATACGGCCGGGCGTTTCAGGCAGAACCTTATCCCTCTTAGTCCAAGCGCCGGGTTTGCCTCCTCCTCTGTGTCACCGTAAGAGATGACCTTGTCGCCATTTATGTCAAGGGTTCTGATAGTGACCGGTTTAGGCGCCATTGTTTCCACGACCCTTCTGTATTGAGCAAAAAGCTCCTCCTCGGCCGGAAAATCGTCACGGCTAAGATACATAAACTCGGTACGAAAGAGCCCTATGCCGTCAGCCCCGTATTTTTTTATCTGTTCTATTTCCTCCGGGAGCTCTATGTTGGCCATTATCCTCACCGGGACACCATCGACAGTCTCCGTAGGCAGGTGGCTGGCCTTTGCAGCATCCTCCTTGTAGGCGGAGTATTCCTGCTGTCGTTTCTGGTATTTTAGTATGGTTTCGTCAGACGGGTTGACTATTACAATCCCGCTTTCACCATCCAGTATGACGATATCGTCATTTTTTATAACCCGGGTTGCGTTCTCGACCCCTAACACCGCCGGGATCTCGATCGTTTTGGCGATTATTGCGGTATGGGACGTTCTGCCTCCCCTGTTGGTGACAAACCCCTTTATCCTGTCGAGTTTTATCTGGCTCGTGTCGGCCGGTGACAGGTCATGAGCGACCAGTATAACCCTCTTGTCGATCTTGCCTATGTTTACGCTGGTGTTCCCCATCTAACACGGCTCTTTATGTAAGGGTCGGATATATCGCTGAACATCTCCTTGATGGAGGAAACCGTTTTCTTCAGGGCCCATTCGGCGTTTATCTGTTCTTTTTCTATGGTTTCTATTGTTTTTTCATAGAGCATTTTATCCTTGAACATGGCCATGTGTGTTTCAAGGATATGCACGTGCCCGAGAAGGTTTTCGGGAATATCTCTTATGATTTCAGAAAGCTCGCTTTGGGCGTTTTGTACTGCGGTTTTAAACCTGCTTATCTCCTTGCGAACGTTTTTCTTGTTTATGAAATATTTTCCCACAAGATTCACACTTGTGGAATCGGAATCTATGAGGTATGCCTTTCCTATGCACACTCCGGGTGAGCCGGCAACCCCTGCAAGGCGTATCTCTTTTTTTCTTTCTGTCATGGGACACTATTCTCCAAAACCGGTTTCCACAAGCCTTACAAGCTCATCAAGGATACCGGCATCCAAATCCGATTCTGCTTCCAGGGTTATATCCGTTCCTTTCGAGCAGGCAACAGAAAGGATATCTATCACGCTGGTTGCGTCAACCTTTTGACTCTTGTCCTGGTTACGGGTTGTCAGCCATATATTGCCTTCGGCCTTGCTTGCAATCTCAGCCATTTTGGCTGCTGCCCGGGCATGAAGACCAAGGTCATTTACTATTCTGACTTTTCTTACAAGTTTACGTGATGCGCTATTCATTGTTGCGTACCTATAACATAACGGCCCGGAGTCTGTCAATTTGGGTTTCGGGATGGGTTCATAATGCCGTTATTGCAGGCGGCTGCGAAATAATAACCAACCATGTCTTGAAAAGCAGGTGGTTAACGGAGACGGCCTTGCTCTTGGCCTCCCGGTGGGCAATTCAGGGGCCAGTATCGTGTGCACTCCTGCAAACGGGATACCAAGGCGTAAGGAGCATTTTGGTTATGCCGTCCTTGGCACCGGGAGCATGGCCCCTGCCGTTATATTGGAGCTTCCCTGCTCCGGCTATCCCGTCCTTTACCGGGAAATGGGCGTTTGAGCCACGAGCCGGTTAACCGAATGAAAATCCCGGCGGCAGCTGGTTTTTTTGAGTGTCTTCCGGCACCCAAGACAGATCAAGTATGGTGTAGGTCGGATCTGTTGTTTTAAAGATCGGTTTTACGCGCATGCCGATCCGCGGTTCTCCAACCGACAGGTAACTCATCAGTATGGTGGCAACTCCGTCAAATTCGATATTTATGAATTTCATGGGTTTTGCCAGCGTGTTAAAAGCCCCGGAGCGTTCGCACACCATGAATGTGTGTATCCTGGCCGATGTTTTGCAGATGTCCGTCAGGTCGATAACCGTGTTTTTTGCAAGGCAGTCAGGGCAGTGGATGCGGAATGGAAGATAGACTGTGCCTGTAAATTCACACTCCGGGTTGTCGCACCTGGAACCGTGGATTTTGCCCCTGGAAAGATTTTCAAAGAACACCGCCTCTCCACCATAGGAATGAACATAGGTCATATCCCTGGGATTTGTGATGCCCGTCAGCCTGCCGTTGTTATCAAGGTCGCGGATAGGCTGGTTGGGGCATATGTGGTGAAAATCTCCGGAGAAGATGTAACGGTTGTTCTTTACCGTGACTTGTGCAAATTTGCTCATGATATCTCCTCTCTTTCTTTATTGAATATTCCGGCTATGCGTTTTCCTTTATAAGGCTGTCGGGGTCCATAAGCACGGTGCAGGTGACATGCGATCCCACCCCGGCATGGCTTACGGCCATTCCCCGCCTGGCGCCGGCGACCTGGAGATCCTGCCAGTCGTCCGGCTTCTGCCTGCCGAATTTCTCCCAAAGCGCTTTGTCCCCGTGAATCTCCGCCCACCGGTTCCAAAGGTGTGTGGCTACTTCAAAAACCTGCATTATACCGGTCGCCCCTACAGCGTGCATGCATCCTATAAGTCCGCCGGAGATGTTGGACGGGAGTTTCCCTGGCTGGCCGGTTCGGGGGTTGGTGTGGTAACAGTCGCCGGATTCGACATAATCTCTTCCATAGCCGTAGGGGCGTATTCCAAGGTCTTCGTAGGTCTGGATATCGCTGATCGTAAAGGCGTCGTGCAGTTCCACAAGGTCAAGGTCTTCTGAAGGATCCGTGATGCCGCACATGTTGTATGCATATAACGCACTTATCCTTGCGGCCAGGAATCCGGTAAACCCTGGGTAACGCTCGCTTCCAGGGAAACGCTCAGCCAGGTCTTTATACTGGTCAGGCGATTCGTTGGGCAGCAGCGGGATTTCCATGTTTCTGCGGCAGGCGGGCCGAAGCGTGTGTGAACCGGCGGCAACCCATATACGCAGCGGCTTGTTGCGTGTGTTTTTTGTAAGCTCTGTCGCGGTGTCCTCATCGCATATTATTGCGCATGCAGCGCCCACGCTCATCAGGCAGCAGTCAAGGGCCCGTAAAGGGTATGCCACGACAGGCGAGTTTATGACATCCTCTGCCGTTATCTTCATGCCTCCGTGGGCAAAGGGGTTGAAACGCGCATAACCGTGATGCTTAACCGATATTTCAGCAAGGGTGCGCCGGAAGGAATCCTCCTCCCTGCCGAACACCTGCCAGTATTTCTGGGCCATGACCGCATAATAGCCCGTATAGATATGGCCAAGGGGCGTTTCCCAGTCCTTGTCGGCGGCGCAGGCGATCAGGTGGTTGCCTTCGTCCGTCGGCACCTCGTCCATGCGTTCCCAGCCCATGGCAAGTACACAATCGGAATATCCTGATGCCACGGCTTTTACTGCTTCCCACAGGGTCGAACCGCCTGTCGCCCCTCCGGTCTTTATGCCGACATTGCCAAGTGGATCCAGTCCCAACCGGTCGTGGATAACCGCTTCGCCAAGGAGCTGATCCCCGAAATGGTCGGCAAAGTGGCCGTAGTATGCCGTGTGGATGTACTTTTTCAGTTCCGCAGGTGTCCTGTCGATCAGTTTTGCCGCCATGGCCAGAGCTTCTATGCACAACTCTTCGGTACGTTTGTCAGGCATCGCCCTGTCACACTTGGACAGGCCTGCAGTGACAAGATAGACCGGACGCAACAATCTTGGAGTTTTTAGTTGCCTGTGGCTGAATGTAATCATGGCTTCTCCTTTTTTTTTGTCAGGGATTGTCAATCCTGCTGCAGTTCTTTGAGGTTTGCGAAGTAATCCAGGCATTCCGGGTTTCGCAGCGCATCTTTGTTGGTGGCCTTGCCTCCTTCGATAATACGTTTCACCGCCAGTTCCACCTTTTTCATGTTCAGGGTATATGGAATGTCCGGAGCTTCCAGGATTTTTGCGGGTACGTGACGGGGTGACGCATTATGGCGTATGGTGTCTCTTATCTTTTTCTTCAGAGAGTCGTCGAGCGTGTGCCCCGGCGCAAGCTTGACAAACAGGACAACCCTCACGTCGTTCTTCCATTTCTGGCCTACAACAAGGCTGTCTTCTATCTCTTCGATGGCTTCCACCTGGCGGTAGATCTCCGCGGTTCCTATGCGTACTCCGCCCGGATTGAGAGTTGCGTCGGAGCGTCCGTAGATAACGGCCCCGCCCCGGTCGTTTATCTCTATGAAATCACCGTGCGTCCAGACGCCGGGGAAGCGGGCAAAGTATGCGTTGTGGTATTTCTCGCCGTCAGGGTCGTTCAGGAAAAAGATCGGCATTGACGGGATTGCCGCCTCGCATACCAGCTCACCCGGTTCGTTGAATACGCGCCGCCCCTCTTCGTCCCATGCGTTTACCTTGACGCCCAGGCCCCTGCACTGGATTTCCCCGGCGTAAACCGGACCAATGGGGTTGCCCAGCACAAAACAGCTGTTGATGTCGGTGCCCCCGGAAATGGAGGAAAGCTGCACGTCGGGTTTGATGTGACGGTAAACAAAGTGGAACCCATCCTCACTTAATGGTGACCCGGTGGACAGAATCGTTTTGAGTGGCTCCAGATTATAGGCCTCTGCCGGCTTCAGGCCGGAAGCCGCAAGTGCGGACAGATAGCCCGCACTTGTTCCGAACACGGTGATCCCCTCATCCTGGGCGTATCGCCACAGCACACCCGGATCGGGGTGAAAAGGGCTGCCGTCGTAAAGCATGACCGTTGCTCCGGTCGCCAGGGAACAGGTGAGCCAGTTCCACATCATCCAGCCGCAGGTTGTGAAATAGAATATGTTGTCCTCCCGTTTCAGGTCGGTATGAAGCAGCAGCTCCTTGAGCTGCTGTATCAGCACCCCGCCCGCGCTCTGGACAAGTGACTTGGGCGGGCCGGTAGTGCCTGATGAGTACATTATGTAATGGGGATGCCCGAAAGGAAGGTCGGCAAAATCGATTTTGTCTGCCTGTTTGTCCTGAAATTGGTGCCAAAGTACGCTGTTCCTTATGCCGCTGATCTCCGGGTCACTGGTCACGTACGGAACGATGATTACCCGCTCAAGCGCAGGAAGGTTTTTTCTTTTACGCGAGGCAGGCTGTCTACCGTTTTGCCCTTGAATATGTAGCCGTCAGCCGAGAAGAGCACCTTTGGCTCGATCTGTCCGAACCTGTCAAGAACACCCTTTGCGCCGAAATCGGGTGAACATGATGACCAGGTTGCGCCAAGTGATGCGGCGGCCAGCATGGCTATTATGGTTTCGGGAATGTTAGGCATAAACCCGGCTACACGGTCTCCCGGCTGCACGCCGACCGAAGACAGGGCCGCTGCCGTGTGCGCCACCTCGCGGTAGAGGTCTGCATATGTGAGTCTTCGGACAGGGCCGCCTTCGCAGCAGAATACGATCGCCAAACGGTCGTCTGTGAACCTCAACAGGTTTTGGGCAAAGTTCAGCCTGGCCCCTGAAAACCATCTTGCGCCCGGCATCCTGGCAGGGTCATCCACTACCTCCCTGTACGGCTCGGCATGGATAATGTCTGCAAACTCCCACATTTGCGCCCAAAAGTCGGGTATGTTGTCTACGGACCATTGATAAAGGTCCTGGTAGTTATCGAACCGTGTCCCGAAAAGATCGTTGATCCGGCGCATAAACCGGTACATGTTGGTCGATTTTATCCGCTCCTGCGATGGTTGCCATAAAAGCTCACCCATGGGTGGTACTCCTTTTGTTGGTTCCCATCAGTGTTGTCCGGTTAGATATTTGCATAAACATGCGCTTAAAAAAATGAAAAAAATGAATTTTTTGCTTGACTTTTAAGAAAAAATTTTCGTGGCAATTTGT